>NZ_MWJN01000156.1:0-14810 GCF_002027145.1 Microbispora sp. GKU 823
CGCGGCCGTGGGCTCCCGCCGGGCACCCAGCCGAGCGCCGACCGCGAGCCCGGCCGTCCCCGGTGCCGGCCGAGACGACCGCACAGGGCGGGCGCCGCCTTGCGCGCCGGCCCCGCCGGCCACCTCGCGCCGCGCCGCGGCCGGTGGACGGCGTACCGCCCCGGCCCCCACGATGGCCGCCAGCGCCGGCAGCAGCAGCCCGGACGCGACCACGGCCGGGCCGCGTCCGGCCGTCAGCCCGGCTGCCGTGCAGGTCAGGACGAACCCGGCGAACAGCGAGCCGGACGGCCCGAGCCGCACCCTGCCCCGCGCCCTGCCGTACGGGAGGGCGCCGAGGCACGCCCCGGCCAGGGCGGCGGCGAGCACCGCGAGGAACGGGTCGCCCAGCACGAGCGCCGTCCCGGCGAGGAACGCGCCGGTGACGGCGGCGACCGCGGCCAGCGCGCCGCCGAGCCGGTCGAGCAGCCCGTACGCGTTGGTCAGCGCGACGATCCACATCACGCTGACCGGGCCGTCCAGCCAGTCGCCCGTCAGCGTCACCTGCACGCCGCACATCACGACCCCGCCCGCCGCCACCGACTCCACGATGAGCCGCGTGACGAGCGGCAGCGCGCCCACGTCCGCGATCAGTCCGAGCAGCGCCACCGCTGCGGCGGCCAGCAGGACCGCGCTCACCCTCCGGTCCGGCGAGCCCAGGGCCGTCATCGTGCCCGCCGCCGTGGCCGCCGCCAGCGTCACCCCGCCCAGGTAGGGGATCGTACGGCGCACCGGGCGCAGGCCCGCGGTGGCGAGCAGGCAGGCGGCCGCTCCCGCGAGCGCGGGGGCCAGCGCCGGAAGGGGCGTCATCGGCTGCCCACCTCCGACCGCGTCGCGCCGCGCAGCGCCCGGTAGAGGGCCTCGGTGTCGGCCACCAGCCGGTCCACGCAGAACGCCCGCCCGGTCCACGCGCGGGCCGACTCGCCCATCCGCCGGGCCAGGCCGGGGTCCACCAGCAGCCGTACGACGTGGTCGGCCATCTCGTCGGCGTCCGGCTCGGTCAGGAACCCGGTGCGGTGGTCCATGACGACCTCGGGAACGCTGCCGACCCGCGTGGCCACCACCGGCAGGCCCGCCATGCCGGCCTCCACGAGCGCCAGCGGCGTGCCCTCGCTGTCGGAGGTGAGCAGCACCACGTCGGCCGCGGCGTACACGGTCTCGACGTCGCGCCGCCAGCCGAGCAGCCGGAAGGAGTCCCACATCGGCATGACGGCCCGCTCCACCTCCTCCTTCAGTTCGCCGCTGCCGCAGACGAGGAACCGGGCGCCGGGCAGCCGGGCGAGGACCGCCTTGGCGACCTCCGCGAGCCGGTCGGGCCGCTTGGCCTTCTTCAACCGGCCGACGTAGGCCACGACCGGCGCGTCCAGTGGGACGCCCAGCGCGGCGCGGGCCCGGGTGCGATCGGGCAGCGGGGCGAGCCCGACGCCGGGCGGGATGACGACGTACTGCTCGGGCCGGCCGATCCCGGCCGCGAGGAGGTCGTCGCGCACCCGGGCGCCGACCGTGACGAGGCGGTCGGTCATCCTCGCCAGCCGGCGCTCGGTGCGGACGTAGACGGCCGCCGCAGGCGGGAGAGCTGTCCGTCGAGGAGGTGGCCGTGGTAGCTGTGCACCCGGGCCGCCCCGACGCCCGACAGCCGCACCGCGAGGCGGCCGAGCGCGCCCGCCTTGGTGGTCCTGGTGTGCACGATGTGCGGCCTGAACTCGCGCATCGCGTTCGCCAGCCGGAACAGGGCCCGGTAGTCGTCGGCGGGTTTGATCGCGCGGCCGAGGCCCGGCACCCGGTGGACCGGAATCGTCACGTCGCGAAGCTGCAGGTGGTCGCCTTCGCCGCCGTCGACGTACCCGGTGTACAGGCGGTGGTCGAACTCCACCGGGCTGAGCCGCTCGCACAACCCCGTGACCTGGGTGGCGGGACCGCTCACGTTCATCCGGGCGATTATCTCCATGACACGAATCCGGTCGTCCGGTTTCATGCTGGCTCCTCCCTGATCATGTCGGAGAAGCTAGTCCGCGGTCCCACCGCCGACGGGTCGCCCGGACGCCGCCGGAAGAGACTTTTCCCTATCCGTACCCAAGCCTTACAGCCGTCCCGTCCGCCAATCCCGGGGGCGGCGGTGGGGTCGCTCCTACAGTTCGTAGCGTGGCGGAGAAGCTGGTGGTCGTGGGCCAGGGCCCGGCCGGGCTGCCCCTGGCGATGCGGGCCGTGGAGGCCGGGTTCCGCGTCGTCGGCCTCGACGAGGACGAGTGGCGGGTCAAGCGGCTGAACGCGGGGGAGCCGTGTGCCGAGGGCGTCGGCGCGGGCGCGCTGGCCGCCGCGCACGCCTCCGGCCGGTACGCCGCCAGCGCCGACGCGGCCGACGCCTCCGGGTTCGACGTCTGCGTGCTCACCTCGCCCGTGCGGATGCGGAACGGCGCGCCCGACCTCGGCCCGCTCGGCTCGGCCGCCGGCCGGATCGCCCCGTTCCTGCGGCCGGGGGCGACCGTGGTGCTGGAGGGCACCGCTTATCCCGGCACCACGGAGGAGTTCGTACGGCCGCTGCTCGAACGGGGATCGGGACTGCGCGCCGGGGACGACTTCCACCTCGGCCACAGCCCGCACCGGGCCGAGCCGGGCAACCCGCGCTGGCGGCTCGGCAACACGCCCAAGGTCGTCTCGGGCGTCGGCCCGGCCTCGCTGCGGGCGGTGATGGACTTCTACGCCAGGCTCGTGCGGGAGACCGTCCCGGTCTCCTCGCCCCGGGTGTCGGAGCTGTGCGCGCTGCTGGAGAGCGCCCGCGCGCACGTCGGCGCGGCCCTGGCGAACGAGCTGTCGATCTTCGCCGCGCACCTCGGCGTCGACGTGTGGGAGGCGGTCGAGGCCGCCGCCACCACGCCCTTCCAGCATGCCGCCGTGGCACCCTGCCCCGGGCTCGAGGACTCCTGCCTGCCGCTCGACGTGGCGTACCTGCCGTGGGGGATCCGGCGCGGCGTCGGGCGGGGATTCCGGCTGGTCGAGGCGGCCAACGACGTCAACGCGCACATGCCCGCCCATGTCGTGGACCGGCTCTGCCTCGCGCTCAACCGCAGGTGCCGCTCGATCAGGGGCAGCAGGATCCTGCTGCTCGGACTGTCGCCGGTCGAGGTCGCCAAGACGCTGTGCCGGCTCGGCGCCCGGGTGCGGGCCGCCGACCCCATGGCGGAGGACCTCGTCGTACCGGCCGGGGTCGAGATCGTCGAGCCGGACGCCGCCGAGCTGGCCAGGGCCGACGCGGTCGTCGTGCTCGGCGGGCAGGACTGCTACGACTACGACCTGGTCCAGCGGGCCGGCCGGTTCGTCTTCGACACCCGGGGCCGCTGCCGCGGCCCCAACGTCGAACGTCTGTGACTCAGCGGTAGCGCAGCCGCGCCATGCGGCCGACCAGGTTGAGCGGCATGAGCCTGACGAGCGCCGCGACCGCCTTGTAGCGGGCCGACGGGACGCTCACCCAGGCCCCGCGGGCCAGGTCGCGCATCGCGTCGGCGGCGACGCGGTCGGCCGACAGCCACGCGAAGGGCGGCAGGCCGGACATGTCGAGCTTGGCCCGGTCGTGGAACTCGGTGCGCACGAACCCCGGGCACAGCGCCATCACCCGCACGCCGTGCCGGTTGACCATGTTGGCGGCCGAGGCGCTGTAGTTCACCACCCACGACTTCGTGGCGCTGTAGGTGCCGCCGGGGAGGAACGCCGCGACCGAGGCCACGTTGATCACCCCGCCCCGCCTCTTGGAGATCATGTACGGCAGGGCCGCCCGGGTCAGCCGCAGCACGGCTTCGCAGTGCAGCCGCAGCATCCGGACCTCGTCCTCCACAGGGGTGTCCAGGAAGCCGCCGTGGTGCCCGAACCCGGCGTTGTTGACCAGCAGGTCGATGCCGGAGCGCAGCCGCTCCTCGGCCGCCGCCATCCCCTCCTCGGTGGCCAGGTCGGCGCACAGCGGCTCGACCGGCATGCCGTACCGCTTGTGCAGGGCTTCGGCGGAGGCGGCGAGCCGCTCCTCGTCGCGAGCCACCAGGACCAGGGAGAATCCGTCGGCGGCCAGGCGGCGCGCGAAGGCGGCGCCGATCCCGGCGGTCGCGCCGGTGATGAGTGCGGTGGGCATGACGGCAGCGTACCCACCGCACGGCCCACTCGTCCGGTCCGCTCGTCCGGCCCGGTGGCGGCGGTCACAGCTCGGCGGTTCTGCTGATGAGCTCCTCCACCTTCGCGCTGAGCCGGGCGGCGCGGGGCCACCCGGCGTACAGGGTGAGGAACACGACCGTCTCGCGCAGTTCGGCCGGGGTCAGCTCGCCCGAGCGCAGGGCGGTGTCGAGGTGCAGTTCGAGCATGTCGTCCATGTCCTGGCCGACGAGCAGGCCGAGCAGCAGCAACCGCCGTTCCCTGACCGTGAGGACCTGCCGGGACCACACCTCGGAGAACATGCGCTCCGCCGTCACTCCGAAGAAGCCGTCCGGCCCCTCGCCGGTGCCGTCTTCTTCGTAGACCTGCTTCATGTGCGCCAGCCTTCCCACGGTGATTCCTGACGGCATGCATCAAGTTGTCGTGTTCGAGGCAGTCAGGTGTTACATCATCTGCTCATCCGACACCCGTCGATCTCACCGCGTGGGTCTTCCCTGCTTTCGCCGGTCGTCCATTGGGTATCGCCTTCAGGAGGGCCACCGGGGGCGGGTGCCGATGCCGGCCGGACGACGCGAGCAGCCTCCGTATAACAGGAAGAGCCAAGATCCGAGAAAGATTCGGTCTAGTTTTCCGGCCCATCGCAGATTTACCGTTGAGAGGGATAGTTGGAAAACGGGCACTACTACCTCGTAGACCCGCAAAGCGGAGGTTGGGCCCTGGTGGAAAGACCGCGGGTAAGGACCGGGGTGGTGGGAACGGTCGTGGGGGCGGCGGTGGCCGCCTCCTTGCTGTCCGGCTGTGCCGGCCCCGAATACACCTACGTACGCGACGATTCTGGCGGCACCTACTTCAAGGTCCCCGCGTCATGGCGGCAGATCGACCAGAAGACCCTCGACAAGGAGTTCTTGGGCGACGCCGAGTCGGCTACCGCGCAACTCGCGAAGCAGGCGGTGTGGACGACGGCCTTCGACGCTCACGCCAATCCGTCCCTCGGGCATCTGCTGCAGGGCGCGGCCGGAGCCGAAGACGAGCCGTTCGTGTTCGCCAAGGTGGAGAAGCTCAGTGAGGACGCGCAGAACGCGGTGTCGCTCAACGATCTGCGCAACTCCGCTCTCATGCCGGTGGTGCTGCCCAAGGAGCAGAGGCAGCAATTGGAGGCGCAAGGCCTGTCGGGCTTCGAGTTGCTGGACGACGAGGTGCTGCCGGTCACGGACGGCGTGCGGGGAGTGCACAGCGTCTTCAACTACAGCCTGCTGGACGGGCCGGTGCAGACGTTCGACAAGACCGCCTACCTGTCGGCCGACGGGACGACGGTCTCCACTCTTCTGATCCGCTGCACACCCGCGTGCTACAAGAAGCGCGCCGCGGAGATCGCCACCGTCGTCAAGTCCTTCAAGGTCAAGCACCTCATCAACCCGTGAAGGAGCCCCTCATATGAGCACGGCCCTCCCACCGAAGCACCACGAGGGGCTTCGCGAGCCGGGGTCGGGTCCGGTGGACCGCGACCCCGTCACCAGGAAACGTCTGCCGCTGTGGGACCGCACCAAGTTCCTGATCCTGCTCGCCGTCGCGTTCGGCGTGCTGCTCTGGAACCAGATCGCGACGTACGAGGGCATCATCTCCCTCTATGACGCCTTCGTGATGACCGTCCGGGACGCGTCCTGGGTGCTGTGGCTGGCGGGCATCGAGGTGGTCCGGCAGATCCACTTCCTGATCAGTGAGCGCTCGGCGGGCTACCACCGGTTCTGGACGCAGAAGGTCTTCGGCGGCTGGAACCGCTGGACCCACAGCAGGTTCAACGACTGGAACCGCTACCGCATCGCCCGCGCGATCAAGTGGGTCGTCTGGATCGCGGTCATCGCGCTGGTGCTGGGCAAGGTGCAGCAGGTCTCGCCGCTCGAGGCGCTGTACAGCGTGCCGGCCACCGTGTGGGGCTTCCTCCCCATGGTCCTGCAGCTCGTGCTGATCATGGTGGTCGCCGTCGGGCAGTTCGTGGCGATCTTCTGGTTCCTGTCGCGGGGCGGCGTCGACGTCTACTACCCCGACGACATCAAGACGCGCTTCTCGGACGTCTGGGGCCAGGACCACGTCGTCGAGCGGGTCAAGGAGAACATCGTCTTCCTGGAGAAGCCGGACGAGATCGAGGCCAGGGGCGGTTACGTGCCCAGCGGCATCCTGCTGTGGGGCCCGCCCGGCACCGGCAAGACGCTGATGGCCGAGGCCGTCGCCGGCTCCACCGGCAAGCCGTACGTGTTCGTCGACCCCGGCGCGTTCATCAACATGTTCTTCGGCGTCGGCGTCCTGAAGGTCAAGTCGCTGTTCCGCAAGCTGCGCAAGCTGGCTCTGCGGTACGGCGGCGTCATCGTGTTCTTCGACGAGGCCGACTCGCTCGGCAACCGCGGCGCCCTCGCGCAGGGCGGGCCCGGCGGCTGGGGCAGGTCGGTGCCTGCGCCGTTCGAGGACTCCGGCTGCAACGGCTTCGCCTACCTCGACCCGCACACGCGTACCGTGCTCGGCCGTCACGCCGCGGCCCGGCCGCCGAGGCCGCGCCTCCGCGGATGCCGCGCACCGGCGCCTTCGTCAACCGCATCGTGTACGGCGCGGGCATGGGCGGCGGCGGTGGCGGCATGGGCACGCTGGAGGCGCTGCTCACCGAGATCTCCGGACTGAAGAAGCCGCGCGGCTTCGTCAACCGCTACGTGCGCAGGCTGCTCGGCATGCGGCCCAAGCCGCCGCCGAAGTACCGCATCCTCATCATGATGGCCACCAACCTGCCCGAGGCCCTGGACGAGGCGCTGCTGCGGCCCGGCCGCATCGACCGCATCTACAAAGTCGGCTACCCCTCCAAGGCGGGCCGGATCCGCACGTACAAGGGCTACTTCGACAAGGTCAGCCACCAGCTCACCGACGAGCAGATCGACAAGCTCGCCACGATCACGCCGTACGCCACCGGTGCGACGATCAAGGACCTGGTCAACGAGTCGCTGATCACCGCGATCCGGGACGGCCGGGAGACCATCACCTGGTCGGACGTCATGCGGGCCAAGCGGCTCAAGCAGCTCGGGCCGCCGGAGGACGTCGAGTACATCGAGCGTGAGCGGCACGCGGTCGCGGTGCACGAGGCGTGCCACGCTGTCGCCGCCTACCGCACCCGCCACCACCTGGAGATCGACCTGGCGACGATCGAGAAGGGCGCCGACTACCTCGGCATGGTGGCCAGCATCAAGCCGGAGGACCAGTTCACCCGGTGGAAGTCGGAGTACGAGGCCGACATCATGGTGTCCCTCGCCTCGCTGGCGGGGGAGCGGATGTTCTTCGGCGAGGACAACTCCTCGGGCGTCTCCGGCGACCTGCAGAGCGCGACCGCGATCACCGGGCTGATGGAGGCCCACTGGGGGATGGGCATCGGGGTGGCCTCGCTGCCCGCCCTGCAGGAGCTCGGCCTGCGTGAGGGCAAGGCGGCCCAGCCGCAGCCCGGGGGCGGCGGCATCGGCTTCACCGGCACTCCGGCGGGCCGGCGCGACGAGATGGTGCCCGACATGCTCCCCGAGCGGATCGAGTTCAACCTCAGCCGGCTGCTGGAGAAGACGGCCGAGCTGCTGCGCGAGAACCGCCGCGAGGTGCTGTCGGTCGCGCACGCGTTGGAACAGCACAAGACGCTCAACGGCGACGACGTGGTCGCGGTCATCGAGGGCAGGATGGGCCCGCTGATCGACGGCACCGTCTACACCTCCGACGAGTTCTACGAGGAGATCGAGGCGTACCACACGGCCGCGGTGGCGGCCCACAAGGCGCACAGCGAGGTCCCGGTCGAGCTTCCGCTGCCCCGGGCGCGGGTGATCGAGGCGTCGGTCGTGGCGGCGTCCTCGGGCGGTGGCGCGCCGGTGCTGGTCGCCCCGGCGCCGAACGGCCTGGCCGGCGGGAACGGGCACGCCCCGGCGGCGCAGCCGGGGGTGGCGCAGCCGGACTTCGTGCCGTGGAACGGCACGCAGCCACCGCTCTCTCCGGCCCCGCTGCCCGGGATGTCGGCCACCGCGCCGCCTCGCACGTCGTACGGCGCGCTGTGGGCCGTCGTCGGCGTCGTCGTGGCGGTGGTGCTGCTCACGCTGCTGGGGGTGTTGCTGTTCGCCTCGCCGCGGGGGGTGGCCGGCGCCGGGGGCGCCGCCGCGGTCGGGGGCGTGCCCGCCGGCACGGCCGTCCTGCTCGCCGTCGCGCTGGTCGCGGTGATCGGCGGCATCGCGGTCGCGGTCCTGCTGGTCCGCTCCCACCAGGCGGGGCGGCGGCGGGCCGAGGAGGCCAGAGACCGGGCGGCCGAACGAGCGCAGTTGCTCGCGGCGGCCATGGACCCCGAGGTCGCGATGCGGCTGCTCGGCTACGACGGCAGGCGAGGCCCGGAGGCCTGAGACACCCTGTGATCCGATCCCCCGGTGGGCCGTGCCCGCCGGGGATCGGCGTTTTCCAGGGATCATTCGCTTCAGTAACTTAATTAAGTTTCTGATATAGTTCCCGCGTGCCCGAGAACGCCGCGCTGAGCATCGCCCGCCTGACCCGCGTGCTCGAAGACTTCACCCGGATGCACATCCGGCTGCCCGCGGAGCGGCGGCTGAGCTTCACGACCCTGTCCGTGCTCCACACGCTGGCGGGCGACGGCCCCAAGCGGCTCACCGAACTCGCCGGCAGCGAACAGGTCACCCAGTCGGCGATCACCCAGATGGTGACCAAGCTGGAGCGCGAGGGCCTGGTGGAGCGCCACCCGGATCCGTCGGACGGCCGGGCGGTCCTCGTCCACGTCACGGCCGCGGGCGCCGCGATCGTGGACGGACGGCGCGCCGAGCGCATGGCCCGGCTCTCCGAGCTCGCCGACCTGCTCACCGAGGCGGAGCGGGCGGCCATCGCCGCGGCGCTGCCCGCGCTGGCCCGCATGGTCGAACTGCACAGCGGCCCCGGCACCGCCCCCGGCACGGACCCCGGCGCGGACACGCCGCGCGACAGTGCGAGGAGATGACGATGAGCCCCACGACCACCCCGTCCGCCGCGACCCGCCCGTTCCCTCTGGAACCCGCGCCGATCCACGTGCCGGACGACGTGCTCGCCGACCTGCGGCGGCGCCTGGAGCTGACCCGCCTGCCCGACGACGCGGGCAACGACGACTGGCGCTACGGCGTGAGCGCCGTCTACCTGCGGGAGCTCGTCGACTACTGGCGCGACGGGTACGACTGGCGGGCGGCCGAGGCCGCCATCAACGCCTACGAGCACTACCGGGTCGAGGTCGAGGGTGTCCCGGTGCACTTTATGCGCAGGCCCGGCGCCGGTCCCGACCCCACGCCGCTGATCCTCACGCACGGCTGGCCCTGGACGTTCTGGCACTGGTCCAAGGTCGTCGATCCGCTGGCCGACCCCGGTGCGTACGGCGGCGACCCGGCCGAGGCGTTCGACGTGATCGTGCCCTCGTTCCCCGGCTTCGGGTTCTCCACCCCGCTGCCGAACCGCCCGGACATGAACTTCTGGAAGGTCGCCGACCTCTGGCACACGCTGATGACCCGGATCCTCGGCTACGAGAGGTACGGCGCGGCGGGTTGCGACGTCGGAGCCCTGGTGACCGGACAGCTCGGCCACAAGTACGCCGGTGAGCTGCACGCCATTCACATCGGGTCGGGCCAGAAGCTCACGTTTTTCAACGGCGACCGGGCCTGGGACTTCAGCGGAGGCAGGCCCATCCCCGACGGCCTGCCCGCCGACGTCCACGCCCAGGTCGTCGCGCTGGACAGGCGGTTCGCCGTCCACCTCGCCGCGCACATGCTCGCCCCGAGCACGCTCGCCCACGGGCTGTCCGACTCACCCGCCGGAATGCTTGCCTGGATGCTGGAGCGCTGGACGAACTGGAGCGACAACGGCGGCGACGTCGAAACCGTCTTCACCAAGGACGACCTGCTCACCCACGCCATGATCTTCTGGGTGACCAACTCGATCGGCACCTCGATCAGGACCTACGCCAACAACAACCGCTATCCGTGGACTCCGTCCCACGACCGGCAGCCGGCCGTCGAGGCCCCCACCGGCCTCACGTTCGTCGCTCACGAAAACCCGCCCGGCGTGAGCACGGACCAGCGTGTGCGGCACTACCTCGACGGCGACCGGGCCGGCTGGTACAACCTCGTCAACCTCAACGCCCACGACCGCGGCGGCCACTTCATCCCCTGGGAGATCCCGGGCGAATGGGTGGACGACCTGCGGCGCACCTTCCGGGGCCGGCGCTGACCGGGAGCACCTGCCGGGCGGCGTGCCCGCGCGTGTCAGGACCGCGGGTCGCCGGGCGGCACGCGGTCCTCCGGGTCAGATCCGGAAGCCCAGATCGGGCGTGATCTCCGCCACGTCCATCTGGGCCTTCTGCAGGCGGCCCGAGTAGTCCCAGTTCATCGCCTGCCAGCGGGTGAACTGGTCGAGCACCCACATGCCGCTCTGCCTGCTGCCGTTGCCCGACTTGCCGTTCCCGCCGAACGGCAGGTGGGCCTCCGCGCCTGAGGTGGAGTTGTTGACGCTGACCATGCCGGCCGAGACGCCCTCGCGGAACCGGAACACCGCCTTCGGGTCGGTGGTGTAGATGGACGACGACAGGCCGTACCCCGGCCGGTTGGCCAGGTCGATCGCCTCGTCGAGGGTGGAGAACGTCGTCACGCCCACGATCGGACCGAATGTCTCCTCCAGGAACAGCCGGTCGCCGGGACGGACGCCGTCCACCACCACGGGGTGGTAGTAGAGTCCCTCGCCCTCCATCCGGCCGACCGGGCCCGGCAGCACGGTGTGGTGCGGCTGGATCCAGCCCAGGTACTCCTCGTATCGCTCGGCGAACTTGTGGTCGAGCAGCGGGCCGTACAGCACGTCGCCGTTCGGGTCGCCGATCTTCGCGTCGCGCACGGCGGCGGTGAACCGGCGCAGGAACTCGTCGTGGACGTCCTCGTGGACGATGACCGTGCCGAGGGACGTGCACCGCTGCCCGGCGGTGCCGAAGCCCGAGAACAGGGCGCCCTCGGCGGCGAGGTCGAGGTCGGCGTCCGGCATGACGACCATCGGGTTCTTGCCGCCGAGCTCCAGGCAGGGCGACTGCAGGTGCCGCCCGCACAGCTCGCCGACGGCCGGCCGACCGCGCTCGACCCGGTGAAGCCGACCTTCTGCACGGTGCCCTCGCCGAGCGCGCGGTCGAGACCCTCGTACGTCTGGCCGCCGTCGGCGAAGACGATGTTGAGCACGCCGTCGGGCAGCCCGGCCGCCGCGAACAGCCGGTAGAGCGCGTGCGCGGAGGCCGCGGCGTACTCCGCGGGCTTCCACACCACCGCGTTGCCGCACAGCAGCGCCGGAACCAGATACCACGAGGGCACGGCCACCGGGAAGTTGCCCGCCGTCACGACCGCCGCCACGCCGACCGGGACGCGGAAGGTGAACAGGCTCTTGTCGGGCATCTCCGACGGCACGGTCTGCCCGTAGAGGCGGCGACCCTCGCCCAGGAAGAAGTCGCAGGTGTCCACGATCTCGCGGACCTCGCCCAGCGCCTCGGCGTACGGCTTGCCGATCTCCTCGGTGACCAGCCGGGCCAGCGCCTCGGTGTTGGCCTCGACCAGGCGGCCGACCGAGGCGATCACCCGTCCCCGCACCGGCGAGGGGACGCGCGCCCACTCCCGCTGGGCGGCCGCCGCGGAACGGCAGGCGCCGGCGAAGTCGTCCGCGCCGGCGAGCAGGACGGTCGCCACGGTCTCCGCGGGCCGCGCCGGGTTGACCGACTCGTACGGCGTGCCAGAAGAGAGCTCCTCACCCGCGACGACGGAAACGATCTGCCGAGCCACCGCTGACCTCCGGAATTGTTGCTGGTGCCGAGCCTCGATTACACAGTATTTCCGTCCGCGGCGCTCGGCGACAGCCCCTCCTGGAGGGCGACCGCGGCGGCCTGGGTGCGGCTGGTCACGCCGAGCTTGGCCAGGATGTTCGAGACGTGCACGCTCACCGTCTTCTGCGAGATGAACAGCCGCTCGCCGATCTCCCGGTTGGCCAGGCCGCCCGCGACATGGGCCAGCACCTCCCGCTCGCGCGCGGTGAGCACGGCCAGCCGCTCCGATTCCCGCGCGGCCCCCGACGGCTCACGGGCGGCCGTCTCCCGCGCGCCGCCGTCGCGGGTGGCGGGGGAGACCGTGGAGGTGGTCGTGGGGGGTGGTCGCCGTCGGATCGGGGAACCCGGCCCGCGCCCCGACCGCCCTGAGCGTCTCCAGGAGTGGCCGGGCTTCCAGCTCGGCGGCGACGCGCACCGCGCGCTCCCACTCGGCGCGGGCCGCCGCCGCGGTCGCCCGCCCGCAGCGAGCTCTCGGCAGGCGCCACCGCGACCGCGCCTCCTCGTAGACGAAACCGAAGCCGAAGGCCTCGGTGGCGCGCCGCCACACCTCCGGGCCGGCCGTGCCGTGGGCGCGGTGCCATTCGGCCTCCGCACGGGCCAGCCAGGCGAGCCCTTCCGGACCCAGCCGGGCGCGCGGGCCGTTCGGCCCGTTCTCCGCCGCCCACCGCGCCCGCCGCAGCAGGTCGTCGCAGGGCTCGCCGGTCCTGCCGAGATCGGCCAGCGCCCACAGACCGGTGGCCGCGATGCGGATCACACTGGGATCGAACGGCTCGAGCGCCGCGACGATCGCATCGACGTGGTCGAGCGCGGTGTGCGGGTCGCCGCGCCACAGCGCCTGCTCGGCCGCCATGCCGCGTGCCATGTAAGCGACCAGCACGTCGGGCCAGAAGCGGGACAGCCACCGCAGTCTCTCGTCGGCGCCCGTGCGTCCCCGGCCCACCTCGACGAAGAGGGCGAACGACGACAGCTGGGCCTCGGCCCGGGTGCCGACCCGGACGCCGAACCCTCCCGCCAGCCGTTCCGCGGTGTCCCAGTCGCCGTCCGCGTAGTGCACCAGGTAGTGCAGGAAGCGCAGGTCCGTGCCGAACGTGCTCCAGGTGAGCCCGGTCTCCCCGGCCAGCCGTACGCCGTCCTCGGTGATGCGGGCGGCCACGGCGAGGGCGCCGTTCTCGTAATGGATGCGGGCGAGGTTGAAGCGCGCCCGCAGGTCGATGGACAGGTCGCCCGAGGGGCGGCGGGTGGCGCGAGTGAGCAGGTCGACGGCCTGCTCGACGCTGCTCCCGAATTCCTCCTCGATCAGGGCGAGCGAGACGAGGGCGCTGGCCTCGGCGTCGCGGGCGCCGGTCGCCTGCGCCACCTCCAGCGCCCTGGACGCGGTCGCCGCCCCCTCCTCGAAGCGGTACTGCCGGGACAGGGCGCGGGCGTAGGTGGCCAGGGCCCTGGCGAGCAGCGGGCTGTGCGGCGCGAGGTCCACCGCCTCCCGGGCGGCCTCGATCGCCTCGGCCTCGTCGCCGCCTGCGTCCGCCAGGTAGTACGAGAGCCGCTCGCCGGTCTCGGCGACAAGGACAGGGTCGCTCGCCTCGCGGCGCAGCCGCCGCACCTGCTCCGCCGCCCGGTGGTAGTCGCCGCCCGCGGCCGCCGCCGCGGCGCTGGCCAGCGCGATCCTCGCCCGGCTCTCCCCGGCGAGCCGTTCGGCCTCCGGCACCTGGTCCCAGACCTCCAGCGCCCGCTCGAAGTGCCGGTGCGCCTCCGCCGGCGCGCCGAGCCCGGCGGCCAGCCGTCCGGCCTCCACCGACGCGCGCAGCGCGCCCGGCAGGTCGTGCCCGGCGAGGTGGTGATGGGCCAGTTCGGCGGGGGCGCCGCCGCGTCCGGCGAGCAGCGCGGCGAACGCGATGTGCAGACGGGTCCGCTCGCCCGGCAGCAGGTCGTCGTAGACGGCCTCCTGGAGGAGCGCGTGCCGGAACGTGTAGCCGTCGCTGCCCGCCGTGAGCAGCCGCCGCGAGACGATCTCGCGCAGCGCGTCCTCCAGCGGCAGGTCGCCGAGCCCGGTCGCGTCGCGCAGCAGGTCGTGGCCGACTCGGCGGCCGGCCACCGCGGCGACCCGCAGCACCTGGCGGGCGGTGTCCGACAGGGTCTCCACCCGGGCGAGCAGCAGGTCGGCCAGCGTTCCCGGCAGCCGCGCCCGTTCCGCGCCGGCCGCCAGGAGTTCCTCGGCGAAGAACGGGTTGCCCCCGGCACGCTCGATCACGGTCGTCAGGCCGCGTCCCGCCACCGGTCCCGCGGGGCCCTCGCCGTACCGGTCGAGGGTGGCGAGATACTCCGCCATGTCGTCGTCGCCGAGCGGCGGCAGTTCGACGGAGGTGACCAGCGGCAGCCGCCGCAGCTCGGCCAGGACCGGGCGCAGCGGGTGGCGGCGGTGCAGGTCGTCGGTCCGGTAGGTGCCGACGAGGCAGACCCGCTCGCGCTGCAGCATGCGGGTGAGGAAGACCAGCAGGTCGCGGGTCGAGCGGTCGGCCCAGTGCAGGTCCTCGAACACGAACAGGACCGGCTGCCGCCCGGCCACCTCCGACAGCATGTCGAGCACCGACCCGAACAGGCGCTGCTGGGCGAGGCCCCCGGTGGTCTCCTCCGCCGGGCCCGCCTCGTCGCCGGGCAGCAGCCGCCGCAGCGCGGGACGGGCCGTGACGGCCGGGCCGACCGGACCGCCGGCCTCGGCGGCGCCGCGCAGGGCGTCCGCGAGCGGCAGGTAGGGCAGGGCGTC
>NZ_MWJN01000157.1:0-14787 GCF_002027145.1 Microbispora sp. GKU 823
AGCTTGCGCTCGATCCGGTTCGCACACGACGCGCAGGTCATGCCGCCTATCGAAAGCTCGACCACGCCGGTCGGCCGTTCATCGGTTGTCGCCGACATCACCACTCCTTCCTCTCGCGTCGTGCCGCCGGCCGACGGTTGAAGTCCGGGGGCAGGCGGTGGTCCCCGCCGCCCGGCGCCGACGCGGCGAAGGTCGCTCGTCCGCCCGCGCCCTCCTCGGGGTGCGGGTAAGCCAGGTCGCCCGCATGGGTCGTGACCAGGTCACCGACGGGCCTGCCGTCCTTGCTCACCGTGAACACGAGCTTACTGACCCGGCCCGGCGTGAGGTCGCCCGCCGCGAAGATCACGCCGCGGCCCGCGGCGTACGCGCCGAGCCGGGCGGGGGTGTTCACGAGACGCCCGCCACGTCGTATCCGGCCTCCCGGACGGCCGCCACGATGGCCGCGTCGTCGACGCCGCCGTCGGTCTCGACCGTCAACAGACCGGAGGCGAGGTCCACCCGGACGTCGGTCACACCGGCGACCGCGCCGACCTCCTCGCTGACCGAGCTGACGCAGTGGCCGCAGGTCATGCCGGTGACGGTGTAGGTGCTGGTCATGACGATCACTCCCGTAACTCGTTCCTCATCGACGTGAACACCGTACCCCCCTAGGGTATTTCCGCGTCAAGTCCGGGGCCCGGTTCCGGCGGGCCCGCCGGGCCCGCCGGGCCTACAGGAGGTAGCGCAGCCAGAGGTACGGCACGCACAGGGCCACCGTGACGACGGTGACCACCAGGCCATACTTGGTGAACTGCCAGAAGCTGATCCGCGCGCCGTTGCGCTCGGCGATGCCGAGGATGACGACGTTGGCGGAGGCCCCGATGGCGGTGGCGTTGCCGCCGAGGTCCGCGCCGAGCGCGAGCGCCCACCACAGCACGTGGTGGTCGCCGCCGGGCACGTGCTGCGCGAGGTCGGACACGATGGGGCTCATCGTGGCGACGTAGGGAATGTTGTCCACGATCGCGGACAGCCCGGCCGACGCCCAGAGCAGGACCATGGCGGTGACACCGGGCCGTCCGGCCGTCGCCTCCGCCGCGGCCCGGGACACCTGGCCGATGACCCCGGTCTCGACGAGCGCGCCGACCATCACGAACAGCCCGGCGAAGAACACCAGCGTCGGCCACTCCACCTCGCGCAACGCGTCGTCGGTGGTGATCTTGGTGACCAGCACGAGCAGCCCGGCCCCGAGCAGCGCCACGACCGACGGCTCGTAGTGCAGCACCGGGTGCAGCACGAACGCCGCGATGACCACGCCGAGCACGGACAGGCTCTGCACGAGCATGACCTTGTCCTGGATCGCCGCCCGCTCGTCCAGTTGCATGATCTCGGCCGCCCGCTCGGGGTCGTACCGGAACGCCTTGCGGAACAGCAGCCGGCACAGTCCGATGAAGACCGCCGTCAGCACGATCACCAGCGGCGTGAGGTGGACGAGGAAGTCGTTGAAGGTCAGCCCGGCGCGGGAGGCGATGATGATGTTCGGCGGGTCGCCGACGAGGGTCGCGGTGCCACCGATGTTGGACGCCATCGCCTCGGCGATCAGGAACGGCGCGACCGGCAGCGCGAGGCGTTCGCAGACGAGGAACGTGACCGGCGCGATCAGCAGCACGGTCGTGACGTTGTCCAGCAGCGCCGACGCCATGGCCGTGATCACGAGGAGCAGCGCCATGAGCCGGAACGGCCGTCCCCTGGCCCGTTTCGCGGCCCAGATCGCCAGGTACTCGAACACGCCGGTCTGCCGCAGCACGCCGACGATGATCATCATGCCCAGCAGCAGGAAGACGACGTTCCAGTCCACGCCGGACTCCTGGGAGAAGAACGCGGAGTCGGCAGCCGTGGCGTGGACGAGCAGCAGGACCGCGGCACCGCCCAGGGCGGCCTTGACCCGGCGGACCTTCTCGCTGGCGATGAGGACGTACGTGGCGACGAAGACGATCGCCGCCACCCATGCGGTCACCGTCATGCGAGCCGCTTGAGCAGCGCGGAGAGCGTGACCGCGCCCAGCAGACGGTCGCCGTCGAGCACCGCGACCAGGGGGCTGCGGGTGCGCGCCATCAGCGCGGCGACCTCCAGGAGCGTGGCGTCGGGATCGGTCACCGGGAGCTCGCGCGGCCGTTCCGGCAGCGCCTGGCGGACCGTGCGCTCGCCCAGGGCGCGGACGAACGCGTCGGCGTGCGCCTCGTCGATCACCCGGGCCAGCGCGGGATCGTCCTGGCAGTAGCGGGGCACGGCCAGGCGCAGCACCTGCGTCCCCGGCAGGATCGACACCGGCGACCCGCGCTCGTCCAGCACGATCAGCCCGGGCAGTTCGCGCTCGGCCATGAGGCGCGCGGCATCGGCTACGGGGGAGTCGAGCTCCACGGTGGGGAACGGCACTACGAGATCCCGGGCACGCATGCTCTCACCTGCCCGCCACGTGCGGCTGTGCTCACGTCTGCCTTCCGGTCGCCGGTACGGTCCCCCGGGTACGGGAGACCTCTTCGCCGACCAGACTTCCCGGCACGCCCCGCATCAGGCTATCGGCCGGATAAGCCGTACAAAAGCCCCGAAGATGCGTGGCGGACGAATACCCCCTCGGCGTACGGCAGGCGCCCGGGCGACCCGGGCGGGAGCGGGACCGTGCCCTCGGGCGCCTCCGTCAGCCGGGCGGAGAAGGCGAGACGGCGTCCGACGCGTCCCCGGGCCGAGACGTAGTCGTCCGCACCGGCGAAGGTCACCTCCCCCACCGGGGTGAGCCGCGCCAGCGCCGCCTCCACTCCCTCACCCGGCCGTACGACCGTGGCGGGCAGGCGGTCGGTCTCGTCGTCGGAGTGGACGAGCACCCCGCCGTCGAGCCACCCGATCAGGCAGACCGTGACCTCCTCGAACCCGGCGCGTACGGCCTCGGCCGCCAGATCGGCGGAGCCCGGGACGTCCCATCCGTGCAGGGAGAAGACCGGCGGCCCGGAAGCGGC
The DNA here is from genome assembly GCF_002027145.1 of Microbispora sp. GKU 823. Taxonomy (NCBI): domain Bacteria; kingdom Bacillati; phylum Actinomycetota; class Actinomycetes; order Streptosporangiales; family Streptosporangiaceae; genus Microbispora; species Microbispora sp. GKU 823. The sequence goes on from NZ_MWJN01000157.1 coordinate 2,991, forward strand.
GCCGGCGGACGCGGTGGGAACCGGCGGGGCCGGGGCGAGCGCCCGCCGCACGGCCTCGATGCCCGCCCGCGCGTACGGCACGGTCGGTTCGGGCAGCCGGTCGAGCGGGAACCAGGCGAGCTCGGCGCACTTGTGCGGCTCGGCGTTGACCGGTGTGCCGGTGATGGAGCGCGCCACGAGGAACATCCCGATGCGGGCCGTCCCGCCCGCGTTGCGGTGGTGCATCACGTGGACCACCTCGCAGCCGTCCACCTCGACGCCGAGCTCCTCACGGGCCTCCCGCACGGCGGTGTCCACCACCGACTCCCCCTCCTCCAGGTGCCCGGACGGCATGATCTGCCACTCCCCGTCGGCGTAGCCGGTGCCCTGGCGGCGGCCGAGCAGCACCTTCTCGCCGTCCGTCAGCACCAGATGCACATCGACGACCGGCCGGTAGCGGCCCGGGGCGTACGTCGCGGAGTCCAGCAGCGCGGGCAGGGTCGCGGCGTTCGCGGAGACGAACTCCCCCAGCTCGGGCGGGACCATGTTCAGCGTGCGCACGTCCTGCGGGCGTATGCGCCGCACCTCGTGCAGGCCGATGTCCGGTTCGAGGAACTCGGGGCCGCTGCGGCGCGACAGGTCGAGCGACACGAGACGGCAGGCGAAGACCGTGCTCAGGCGGCCGGGCTCGGCGAGGGTGAACACGTGCAGCGCCGGTCCCGCCGTCGCCCCGAGCTCCTCGTCGAGCTCGCGGCGCAGCGCCGCCTCGGGAGTGGCGTCGGTGGGCTCCACCCCGCCGCCCGGCGTGACCCAGTACGGCTCCCGCCCCGGCCGCACGCGCCGGAACAGGACGACGTCGTCGCCGTCGAACAGGATGGCCCTGACGCTGTGCCGTACGGAGGTCATGTCCGGCATCCTCTCGCGGACGGTCCGGCGTCCGCTGCCGGAAGGGGCCGAAATACGGTGAGGAGAGCTCTCCCCGCAGGGAGGTGCTCCGTGAAGAAGGGATGCAGGGCATGACCGAAATGACCTACCGGCGGCTGGGCGACTCGGGACTCGTCGTCTCGGCTCTCGGCCTCGGCGGCAACAACTTCGGCCGCAGGATCGACCTCGACGCCACGCGCGCCGTGGTCGACGCGGCGCTCGACGCCGGCGTCACGTTGATCGACACCGCCGACATCTACGGCGAGTCGGAGACGCTGCTCGGTGAGGTGCTGAAGGGGCGGCGTGACCAGGTCGTCATCGCCACCAAGTTCGGCGGGGACGTGAACGGCGCCAACGGGCCCGACTGGGGCGCGCGGGCCTCGCGGCGCTACGTCCGCCTGGCCGTCGAGCGGTCGCTGCGCCGCCTCAAGACCGACTGGATCGACCTCTACCAGCTGCACTTCCCCGACCCGTCCACGCCGATCGAGGAGACCCTGTCGGTCCTGACCGACCTGGTGCGGGAGGGCAAGGTCCGCTACGTGGGCTCGTCCAACTTCGCGTCGTGGCAGGTTACCGACGCGGACTGGATCGCCCGCACCGGCGGCTTCGAGCGTTTCGTGAGCGCGCAGAACGAGTACAGCCTGCTCGACCGGCGGGTGGAGAAGGAGCTCGTCCCGGCGCTGCTGCACCACGGCGTCGGCCTGCTGCCGTACTTCCCGCTGGCCAACGGCCTGCTCACCGGCAAGTACCGGCGCGGGGAGGAGCCGCCGGCGGGCACCCGCCTCGCGGGCCGGCCCCAGTATCTGACCGACGCGCGGTTCGAGCTGGTGGAGAGGCTGCGGGAGTTCGCCGAGCGGCAGGGCGTGTCCCTGCTGGACGTCGCGATCGGCGGCCTGCTCGCGCAGCCGGCCGTCTCCTCCGTGATCGCGGGGGCGACCCGGCCCGAGCAGATCAAGGCCAACGTCGCGGCGGCGGCGTGGCGACCGGACGAGGCGGCGCTGAAGGAGCTGAACGAGATCGCGAGCTGACTATATGCGGTTGTGGCTATATAGCTGATCGGGTATGTTCGGTGGCGTGTCAGCGACCTTCGACGTACTCGCCGAGCCCGCCAGGCGGCGCATCCTCGACCTGCTGCTCGAACGCCCCCGTCTGGTCGGGGAGCTCACCGAGCGGCTCGGCCTGACCCAGCCCGGCACTTCCAAGCACCTCAAGGTGCTGCGGGAGGCCGGGCTGGTCCGTGTGCGCCGGGACGCCCAGCGCCGGTGGTACGAGCTGTGCCCCGAGCCGCTCGCCGAGATCGACGCCTGGCTCGCGCCCTACCGGCGGCTGTGGTCGGAGAGCTTCGACGCGCTGGAACGGCACCTGGACACGATGCCCGAACATTCAGAGGAGACACCGTGAACGCGACGCTCGGCATGTTCGACGGGCGGCCGTCGCTGCGCATGGAGCGCAGGCTGGCCCACCCTCCGGAGAAGGTCTGGCGGGCGGTCACCGAGCCCGACCGGCTCGGCCAGTGGTTCCCGTTCACGGTCGTCGAGATGGACCTGCGGGTGGGCGGAAAGATCACGTTCGACGGTGGCGGCATGACGATGGACGCCGAGATCACCGAGCTCGACCCGCCCCGCCTGTTCGCCTTCCTCCAGCACTCGCCGGCGGAGATGCCGCGCGAGGGCGACAACCTCCTGCGCTTCGAGCTGCTGCCCGAGGAGGGCGGCTGCCTGCTCGTCTTCACCCAGGTCTTCCACGACCGGCCGGCCGCGGCGAGCTACGCGTCCGGCTGGCAGGTCTGCCTCGACGCCATGGAGGCGGTCGCCGGCGGACGACCCGCCGAGTGGCCCGAGGGGAACTTCGCCCACCTCCATGAGGCGTACGTGGAGGCGTTCGGGCTGGCCGAGGGCGTGGCCGAGCGACTGGACGAGCAGATGGACGGCGGCTGGCGGGTGCGTTTCGAGCGGCAGCTCACCCGGCCGGTCGAGGAGGTCTGGACCGCCGCCGGCGCACCGGCCGCGACACCCGGTGAGCAGGTGCCCGACGGCCTCGGCGAGGGGATCGTCACGGCCGTCAGGGAGCCCGCTGCCGGGCTTCCCGCGTACGTGGAGTCCGGCGAGCGGGGCAGGCGGGTGCGCTGGGAACTGTCGCAGGGAACCGGGCACGGCGCCCGGCTGGTCGTCACGGAGGCCGGCCTGCCCGACGCCGCCGGGGCCCTGAAGGCATGGCGGGACCGGATCGAGACCCTGGCGCGGCGGCTGCTCGCCTGAGCCCGGCTGGCGGGGCCGTCACTCGTCGAGCATCTCCAGGAGGCGGCGCAGGTAGGGCGGCACGTTGCGCAGCCGTACGGCGTCGCCCGCCGCGGGGGACGCCGGAGCCAGCAGAGCCCGCAGTCCCGCCAGGTCGATGAACCGCAGAGCCGCCGTGTCGACGGTGATCTCGCTGCCCTCGCTCCTCGCCTCGGCGAGCGCGGTCGCCAGGGCGGCGCTGTTGGAGACGTCGACCTCGCCCTCGATGATCACCGAGGAGTCCGCGGGGGACCACCTGACGCTGAGGTAGGTGTCCGTGTAGAGAACGCCGCAGTGGCCGCCGGCCGGATTCACGAGACGCACCGGTGCGGCGAACCGGTACGCGAAGCGCTGTCCGCCCGTCTTGAGTACGTATTTTCGGAGCAGGACACGGTGAATGTCGTCACGGTCCCACCTCCTCGCTGGGAGTGGAAATACTCACTGAGCGTGGCCGTCCGACAGCGCATCTGTCAACGGTTAGTCCGGTTAATATTCAACGAAGATCCACGATCGGGCGCTTCTCACCGCTTGCGGCCGACGCCGCCGACCGACCAGACCATGTCCTTCGGCGGTCGCAGTTCGCCGGGCTCCGGCCGCCATTCGGGCACCTGGACCAGGCCGGGCTCCACCATTTCCAGATCGCCGAACAGGGGCAGGATCTCGGCCCGGGTGGGCAGCCGCAGGCGGCCGTCGTCCTTGGCCGCCCATTCGTTGGCGAATAGCAGAGCGAGCTTGTCCGTCACCTCCGGCCGGATGTCGGAGATCGCGTGACTGATGACCATGTAGCTGCCGGGCGCTATCGCCTCGCGCAGGTGTGCGGTGATCGCCATCGTCAGGTCGTCGTCGTTGATCGCCGCCAGGACCGAGACGAGCAGGACGCCCACGGGCTCGTCGAGGTCCACGAGCTCTCGCAGCCGGGGATGCGTGAGGATCGAATCGGGGTCGCGTACGTCGCCCTGGATCACCGCGACGCGCTCGTTCTCCTCCACCAGCGCCCGGCCGTGGTTCACCACGACGGGGTCCTTGTCCACGTAGACCACGCGGGCGTCGGGGGCGCACTCCCGTGCGATCTCGTGCACGTTGCCCTGGGTCGGCAGGCCGCAGCCGATGTCGACGAACTGGCGGATCCCGGTGGCGGCCAGGAACCGTACGGTCCTGCGGAGGAACTTGCGCCCCTCGCGGCACATCAGGGGGAGCTCCGGCGCGATCAGCAGCGCGGCCTCCGCGGCCTCGCGGTCCGCGGCGAAATTGTCCTTCCCGCCGAGCCAGTAGTCGTAGACCCGGGCCTCGTTCGGGACGGACGGGTCGAAACCCACAGGCTCGACCGGGGGGAAACCCGGCATGATCCTCCGTTCAGCCCTGATGACCGATACTACCGGTGCAATACGGGCTGAAGTGAGGATTCGTGCGGGTGTCGGCGATTCGGGCCTTCTTTGCCGGGCCGGGCTCAGCGGTAGACGGCGGCCTCGGCCGTGAATCCGGCCCACACGGCCTTGCCCACGGGCCGTAGCCGCGCCCAGCCCCACATGCGGCTGACCCCGGCGACGACCTGAAGACCGCGCCCGGTCTCCGCGACGTAGTCGGGCTCGCGCAGCACCGGCGCGTCGTTGCTGGGGTCGGTGACCATGCACAGCAGCGCGCGGGACGAACGAAACATCAACAGGCGTACCGGCAGGGGATGGATGGCCTGGTGCCGCAGGCCGTGGCGCAGCGCGTTGGTGACCAGTTCGCAGACCGCGAGCGCGGCGTCGTCGGCGACGTCCTCCATGGACCAGGTCCGCAGCACCCCGGCGGTGAAGTGCCGCGCGGTGCGCGCGGCGAGACTCTCACGGTGGAACTCGTGCACGGCCACCTGGGGAATCCCGCACGGCTCCTCGCCGCCGGTCCAGGGCCAGCGCCTGCCTTCCGGAAAGACCTGCTCAAGCGTGCCCAGCCACGGATCCCGGGCAACGCTATCGGCTTCTGCGAGGGAAGCACGGTCTGTCCGATAACCAGTCATTGAGAGCCTTATGAGGTTGATGTCGACCATGTGGCGGGATGACTCAGTAAGTCATACTGCTCCCATTGATGCTGCTGTGCAAGTACAGATGCACGTGCAAACGCACGAATGTTGTCGGTTGGGCTCGGATTCCGAAACGAGGCGCCCCGTGTCCATGATCTACAACGGAATGCCTTCATCTCACCTGGGTCGGCAGGCCTGGCGCAAGAGCCGGCACAGCAATCCGAGCGGCAACTGCGTCGAGATCGCCGCGCTGCCCGACGGCCGGGTGGCCCTGCGCAACTCCCGGCACCCGTCCGGACCGGCGCTGATCGTGCCTCTTGCGGACATGGCCGCATTCCTCCGCTCCGCCAAGGAGGGCGAATTCGACGACCTCCTCGGCGAAGTGGAGAAATGATCTCGCCACTTGCGCGGGCCGACCTGGCGAGTATCGTGAACGTGGCGTAAACATCGGTGCACCTCAAAGGACCCCATATGACTGCGGCCCCTATGGAGGGTGTGCCTCACCCGCTCGACCTGGCGGCACGATCACGCCGCAGCCCCACCGTCCTGCGCATTCTGCTCGGCACCCAACTGCGACGGCTCCGTGAGAGCAGGCATATCCGCCTGGAGGAGGCCGGCCACGCCATCCGCGCCTCCCATTCGAAGATCAGCCGGATGGAACTCGGGCGCGTCGGGTTCCGCCGCCGTGACGTCGCCGACCTCCTCACCCTGTACGGCGTCACCGACGAGAGCGAGCGGGAGGCGCTGCTCTCGCTCGTCGCCCAGGCCAACGCCCCCGGCTGGTGGCACAAGTACGACGACGTCCTGCCCTCCTGGTTCGAGGCGTACGTCGGCCTGGAGCAGGCCGCGAGCGCGATCCGCTGCTACGAGGTGCAGTTCGTGCCCGGGCTGCTACAGGCCCCCGGGTACGCCGAGGCGGTCGTACGGCTCGGCCATCCCGACGCGCCGGACGAGGAGGTCGAGCGCCGCGTCCGGCTGCGGATGGACCGCCAGGAGGTGCTGGTCCGGCCGGATCCGCCCATTCTGTGGGCCGTGATCGACGAGGCCGTGCTGCGCCGTCCGGTGGGTGGGGCCGAGGTGATGCGGGCCCAGATCGAGTACCTGCTCGAGATGATCGACCTGCCTCGTGTAACGCTCCAAATCATCCCGTTCAGCGCCGGCGGCCACGCGGCTGCCGGAGGGCCGTTCAGCATCCTGCGCTTCGCGGGGGTAGGCCTGCCCGACGTCGTCTACCTCGAACAGCTCACCAGCGCGATCTACCTGGAGAAACGGGAGGACATCGACCGCTATCTCGCGGTCATGGAACGCCTGTGCATCCAGGCCAGACCGGCGTCGGAGACCAAGCGGATGCTGCAGCAGCTCATGACGGAGCTGTGACGATGCGCTAGCGTCACGTGCGCGACCCTCCGCTGCCGCACGCCCGCAGGAGACGGTGGCGCAACCCGTACCCGAAAATACGTGTCAGGTGCGCGTGGGCGGTAAATGGAGTACTACCACACCGTGGGGCAAGCAGGAGGGCGGTGAGAACCTTGGCGGGCAGCCTGCTCAGCCTTGAGTTCGACCGAAGTTCGGTCACCTGGGTGCGGCATCTCGTCATGGTGTCGGCGCAGGAGGCCGGACTCGAGGGCGTGGCCCTGGAGGACTTCGTGCTCGCGGTGCACGAGGCGGTCACCAACGCCGTCCGCTATGGCTCCCCGCCGCGGGGAATCGCCATGTGGCGTGAGGCGGGGGTGCTGGTGGCTGAGATCAACGACAAAGGTCCCGGCATTCCCGACGAGGCGCTGGAGCGCGAGGAGTCGGCGACGCGGTTCGACTTCGGGGGACGTGGACTCTGGCTCATGAACCGCCTGGCCGACCTTGTCGTGCGTACGGGGGCCGAGGGAACGACGATCCGCCTCAGCGTGACGCTTCCCTGACCGACATTTGACTTCCGCTGAGAGCGGAGCACGGACCGCCTGACCGAAACCAGGCTTCCCCATCTCCCCGAACTCCGTCTGCCCGCAGGGTTAGCGCCGCTGTGAGCTGGGCACTTCTGATCTCGCCGCCCTGCCGCCAGGATCGGACGGCGGGCCAAGCGGGCGAGCCGTAATCATGATTTTGGTGCACCGAAATTTCGGGCAATCCGGGTCGGACGCCGAAGCCTTGCTAGGCTGCAGGGAACCGTAGAACCGGGCGTTGTCTCACCCGGCAGGTGAGACCGTCGAGAAGTGGGGTCACACCGTGAAGAAGCTGCTTGTTCTCGCTCTGGTCGCCGTCGGCGGGCTTCTGGTCTGGCGCAAGGTGCAGGCCGACCGTGCCGAGCTCGATCTGTGGACCGAGGCCACCGGCAGCGAGAACTGACCACCAGGGATGGTGCTTGATCGTGGCAAGGGTACGGGAATGACCCCCGTGAAGCTGGCCTGTCTTGACTTGGCCGGAACCACGATCGGTGACATCGACATGGTGGAACGGGCGTTCGCCGAGGCGATCGCCACGCAGGGCATCGTCCCCGGGACCAGCGCCTATGCCCGTGCCATGGTGCATGTGCACAGGTCCCGGGGATGTCCCAAAATCGAGGTCTTCCGGGGCATTTTCCCCGGCAACGAGGCCCAGGCGCAGGCCGCGAACCTGACCTTCGAGCGCTCCTACGAAGGAGCCATCGAACGGACCGGTCTCGTGCCCCTGCCGGGGACCGTCGAGGCCATCGCGAAGCTGCGCGACGCGGGCCTGAAGATCGCCCTGATCACCGGCTTCAGCCGCGCGACCCTGGGACGGGTGCTGAGCACCCTCACCTGGGTCGACATGCTGGACCTCGCACTGTGTCCCGAGGACGCCGGACGCGGCCGTCCGTACCCGGACATGGTGCTCACCGCCGTCCTGCGCTCCGGCGTCGACGACGTACGGCAGGTGGCCGTGGCGGGCGACTCCGAGAGCGACATGCTGTGCGGCCGGCGCGCGGGCGCCTCGATCGTCGCCGGAGTGCTCACCGGCGTCCACAGCAAGGACCGTCTGCTCGGCGGCGGCGCCACTCACATCATCGACTCCATCGCCGACTTCCCCGGGCTCGTCCTCGGCAACGAGGTCGGCGCCTCACCGGTGGCCACCTCGGCCTCCTGACCGCCGCTTGGTTCCCCGTGCGGGTCTGCTCCGGCGGGCACGCGGCCACGTGGGCGACGCGGCGGGGTATCGAGTGGCGCTCGGGTGCGGGCTGTTGCTACGGTGTACGCACCGGCGGCCTGTGGATCTGCGTTTGCGCAGTTCGCACCCGTCAGGGGGCCTTAGCTCAGCTGGCAGAGCGCCTGCTTTGCAAGCAGGAAGTCAGGGGTTCGAATCCCCTAGGCTCCACCTCGAAAAACACCGCCTCCCTGATCTTGGGAAGCGGTGTCCGGGCCATTAACGGGCCATTAGGTCGCGGGGGCCTGGTCATCGGCCACATCGTCCTCGTCCTCCTTCCGGGTTGTCTCTAGCGCGGGTTTGCAGAGCATGAGTGAGCCTCTACAGGCCACGGGTCCCGTCCCCATGTGTCTCGCTCATGCCTTGTTTCCTCTGCCGGACTGACCAGCGATGTGGTCTCCTGGCCCCATGCGTCGAGCCCGTCTATCGCAGTGGCCCGATAAACACGATTGGAACTGGCAGCCAGGAAGTCGCGCACCATCGGAGCGAGAACGGCTCGATGATGGGTGAGCTCGGGGGCGTCCAGGAGCCAGACGGCAGCGGCGAGAGCCGCTTCCCGGATGGCGGGATCCGGACCATGGAGAAGTGAGGACACGCCCTGGAAGAGGGCGGGGCGGATGGCTCGGACCTCGGTGAATGCTGGGTAGTCCTCCAGGGAGAAACCCAGGCGCAGGAGTGTCGCTTCTGCTTCCTTGTCGACCTCGCGGGCCACGGATCCCAGCCAGTCCAGGAGTGCTTGACGCAGTAGATATCGCCGGCCCTCGCCGCCGTACGGAACCGCGGTGTCGGTGCGTGGATCGCTGAGGATCGCGGCGACGTACAGGGCTGCCGGGGCTGTCGCCGTGTACAGGGAGTTTTGATGGTGCACCGGGCCGTTGAGGTGATCGAGAGCTCTGGCTTGGGCGTCTGGGGTGCCGTTAAGAAGGTCCGCCAGCGCGGCACGTGTGTCCGCAGCCGATCCCAAGGCGTGCTCGAGCGAGGCCCAATCGGTTTCCTCGATCAGTGCAAGCGGATCAGATGGAGAATCGGTCATATCCTTGATCGCCACCTTCAAAGTATGGTTGTCGCCGATCTCCTCTGCTCCATCAGGTAGAACGCCGCTCTCCTGATACACGAAAGCGGCGCTTGGGTGATTAGCTCTCTGCAAGCGTTCCTGCTTCGCCGCCATCCCGCCTTCTTCGCTCAGCCTCGACACGAGCGCTCAGCGCATCGGCGATCCTCTGATCGGCGTCGCGCGTGGCGTGCTGATAGATGAGTGCCGCCCGATCGCTGTCGTGCCCCATCCGCGCCTTGAGATCGGCCAGGCTCGCGCCCGACTGCGCGGCGAGCGTGTTCCCCGTGTGCCGCAGGTCGTGGAAGTGCAGACCCTTGACGCCCATCTCCTTGAGCGCTTCCGCCCACTTGGCCTCACGCCGGAAGTTGCCACCGCGCAGGTAACCGCCTCGCTTGCCGAGAAAGACGAACGCCTCGTCGGCCTGACCGGCGAACTCGGCGAGATGCTCGGTCAGCGCCGGAACGATCGCCGAGGGGATGCTGACGGTGCGCTTGCCGGCCGCGACTTGGGCGGCGCGAGCACCATGTCTCCGCCGTCCAGCTCGATGAGCTGTTCCCGCACCCGGACCGTACGCGCGTTGAGATCGATGTCCGCCCGCCGCAGCGCGATGACCTCGCCCCATCGAAGGCTGGCGAAGGTGGCCAGCAGGATCAGCGCGCGGAAGCGCCGGTCGGCCATCTTGTCGGCCAGCTCGAAGACCTGGGCCACGGTGAGGATGGGCCGCTCGGGTGTCTGCTCGTTGTCCGCGCCCTTGATCCGGCACGGGTTCCGGCTGAGCAGCTTGTCCTCTTCGACGGCCGTCATCAGCACGGCCCGCAGCAGGCGGTACGCCTTGGCCGCGGTGGACACCGAGACGCCGTTGTCGATGAGCTTCGCCCGCCACGACCGGATCATCTGCGTCGTCAGCTTGCCCACGGCCACGCCGCCCAGGCCAGGGACGATGTGCCGGTCCAGGAGCCAGGTGTACAGCTCGACCGTCTTGGGCCGCAGGCCCGGTCGCTCCTTGATCCACGTACGGGCGTAGTCGTGGAGCAGGACTTTCCCACGGTCGGGGTCCGTCCACTCCCCTGAAATCATCTGCGCTTCGATCAGGGTCAGCGCGCGATCCGCTTCGGTCCGCGTGGCGAAGGTCGTGGGGCCGGTATGCATCCGTCCGTCTGGGCCGGGATAGCGAATCTGGTAGCGGCCGGACTCTCGCTTGCGGATATTGCCGAAACGCCGGTGACCGTTTCTGTTCGCCATCAGGCCGCCCGTCCCTTCGGGGCCTTCATCGGCTCGACGAGCCCGTCCGCGATGAACGCTTCGAGAGCGGCTTCGGGAATGCGAACGCTCCGGCCGACGCGGACGAAGAAGATACGGCGTTCGGCGATCAGCCGACGAGGAAAGCGAACCGAGGTGTTCAGCCGCTCGGCCGCCTCTTCGACGCGGAGAAGACGACCTTGGGCCTCGGGCGGGAGCGGCGTAGTGGGCGAGGTTGTATTCGTCATGCGGCCCTCCCTTCGGTTGCCGAAAAATCTCTGCCGTCTGCCTGGGCTTCGAGCTGGTTCATGTGGTTGCGCAGCGCTGGCGTTCGTGGACCGAGCGCAGGAGGCGCACGCCGATCGGGGCGAGTTCGGGATCACCGGGCTTGACCGGCCGCCAGATGTAGCGGTGGGGATCGACCGGCGCGTCTTCGACGCCGAGCGCTTCCAGGACCCACGTGCGCCGGTCCTGCTTGTGCTCCGTCAGGGTCTTGTTCGACCACTTCCGGGACACCAGGACGCGACGGCCCGCGTAGCCGAGGTGATCGGGCTTGTGCGCCTTGCCCTTGCACCGGCCCGGAGCCATCCCCGGCTTGGCGCCCTTGGGCTGGACGCCGTAGCGAAGCCAGTTCGGGCAGGTCGGCGAGCACGGCTCGAAGCGCAGCGCATCGAGCAGCCGTTCGGCGTGAGCCTTGCGGCGTGGGTCGTCGGTGCCGAGGGCGTCGCCGAGGCTCTTGGTCAGGTATTTCGACAGGTACTGAATGAGCTGGTCGGCGTCGGGGGTTCCGGCGAGGACGCTTTGGATGTCGAGCTGGTCGCCGAAGCGGAGTACGTGCAGGGGTTCGGCCTCGTCGTCCTGGTCGAGCCGGTCGAGGGCCTGTTCCCAGGTCGGCAGTACCTCCCCGGTGTCGGGGTCGAGGTAGCCGGCCCCGTCCTCCCACACCGGCAGACGGTCCCCTTCGAAACGCACGACATCAGTGGACGGCCACCACACTTGGTGGTAGGTCGCGGCGATGATCTGCCGCAGCTCGGCACGGGGCAGGGTGCCGCGGATCGCCATGTGCAGATGTGGGGCGAGCCGCTTCTGAGGTTCGACGGTGGCGAAGTACTGCACGTCGTACCCGGCGACCCGGCGGAGGTTCTGCACGAAGCGGTCGACGAGCTTGGA
>NZ_MWJN01000158.1:0-14739 GCF_002027145.1 Microbispora sp. GKU 823
TCTGGTTGTTCTGGCCGTTGCAGTCCCAGATGATCACGCTGGCGCCGTCGGCCGTGCTCCCGCCGTTGACGTCGAGGGCACTTGTTGCCGTAGACGCGCAGCTCACCGGCACTGGTGGAGGTCCACTGCTGGTTGGCCTGGCCGTTGCAGTCCCAGATCTGCGCCTGAGCGCCGTTGGCCTGCGAGGCGCCGTTGACGTCCAGGCACCGCCCGGAGCCCACACCCTTGAGGGCGCTGGTGCTGCCCGACGGCGACGACGGGGACGGCGACGGGGACGGGGACGGGGATGTGGACGGCGAGGGGGAGGGCGAGGGGGACCCGCCTGCCTGTCCGACCCCCTTGCCGACGAAGGTGAACGAGTCGACGTCGAACGCGTTCGCCGAGGGCGCCTTGAACACGACGTAGAGATTGCGGGTGCCACCGGGGTCGGTGACCCGCACCGCCGGAAGGGACACGTAGGTGTTCCATCCCCCGGTCGCCGGAACGGCGCTGGAGGCGATGAGCGTCCCGGTCGGCGAGTCGGCGTGCAGTTCGATGGACGCCCCGGTGCTGGACGGCGCCGAGACACGGAAGGACACCGAGTCGATCCCGGACAGGTTGACCGGCGTGAAGGAGATCCAGTCGTTGTTGGAGACGTCGCCGACGCGCCTGCCGCCCTCGGCCCCGGGCTCGTCGACGACCCGGATGCCGGACGAGCCGGTGAAGTGCTCGGCCTGCTTGTGCTTGGGCTGCAGGGTGATGCCGGCGCTGCCCTTCAGACCGCCCTTGTCGGTGTAGTCCGCGCCCAGGACGTAGTAGACGTTGGAGGCCTCGTCGTGGCCGGAGGCCGTGGTCGTGACCGTCCCGGAGCAGCCGGTGTACTGGCCGGTGTCGTGCGCGTGCTGGTCGTGGCCGAGCGCGGTGAACACATTGACCTTGGTGCAGTCGACGGCGCCGTCCTCGGGGTCGGTGACGTTCACCGTGTAGGACACCCGGTCGCCGAAGTCGATGAACCCGCCGTCCGGCGGAGCCGAGAAGACGACCTTGGGACGGGTGTTGCCGACGACGATGGGCAGCGTGACACTGCCCGTCTTCCCGCTCGCATCCCGTACGGTCAGCCTGGCGTTGTAGGTGCCGTTGGCGTTGTAGGTGTGGGACGGGTTGGCGCTGGTGGAGGTCCCGCCGTCACCGAAGTCCCAGCTGTAGGTGATCGCGTCGCCGTCGGGGTCGGACGATCCGGCCGAGGAGAACGCCACCGTCAGCGGCGCGGCGCCCGAGTCGGGGTCGGCGCTCGCCTTGGCGACGGGAGCACGGTTCCCGACCACGTAGTCGATCCGGTAGATGCTGTCATCGGTGTTCTCGTGGCCGAAGCCGTTGCCCCAGTCGGCCATGTACAGGGCGCCGTCAGGGCCGAACTTCATGTCGATCGGCGCGTGCGGGGCGATGTTCGCCACGAACGGGTTGATCTTCAGGAGGTTGCCGGAGGAGTCGAGGCGCATCTCCTTGACGAAGTTGCGGCTCCATTCGTACAAGAACGTCGCGCCGTCGAAGTACTCCGGGAACTTGCGGTCAGAGGCGCTGGCCGCGTCGTAGCGGTAGAACGGGCCACCCATTGGGGCCGCGCCGCCGCAGCAGTTGATCTCGGGGAACTCGGCCGAGGCGTGGTAGTTGTACCACACGGTCGCGGGCTTGGCCGCCGGCAGGTTGGTCAGGCCGGTGTTGTTGGGCGAGTCGTTGACCGGCGCCGAGCAGTTGAACTTCGCCCCCGAGGTGTTGGTGGCGAAGTTGAAGTCGTTGAACGGCGTGTTGTTGCCGGTGCAGTACGGCCAGCCGTAGAACCCGGGCTGCTTGATCAGGTTCCACTCGACCGTGCCCTCGGGGCCGCGGTTGGGGTTGGCGCTGCCCGCGTCCGGCCCGTAGTCGCCCACGGAGATCCAGCCGGTGACCTTGTCGACCGAGAAGCGGAACGCGTTGCGGAAGCCCATGGCGTAGATCTCGGGCCGCGTCTTGGCCGTGCCCGGCGCGAACAGGTTGCCGGACGGGATCGTGTAGGTGCCGTCGGGCTCGGGGTGGATGCGCAGGATCTTGCCGCGTAGGTCATTGGTGTTGGCCGCGGACCGCTGGGCGTCGTAGTGCTCCCGGCCCGGCCGCTCATCGATCGGGGCGTAGCCGCTGGAGGCGTTGGGGTTCGTGTCGTCGCCCGGAGCGATGTAGAGGTTGCCGCCCGGGCCGAACGCGATGTAGCCGCCGGTGTGGCCCGGCTCGTCGACGTTGCGGAACGCCGGAACCTCGATGATCTTCTTCTCGCTGCTCAGGTCGAGGCTGGTGCCGTTGAAGGTGAACCGGGAGACCCTGTTCACCTCGCCGCCGTTCAACGGCGAGTAGTTGATGTAGATCCAGCCGTTGGTGGCGAAGTTCGGGTCGAGCGCGATCCCGATGCCGCCGTCCTCGCCGCCGTCGTACACGGACAGGGTGCCGATGACGCGCGTGCTGCCGCCGCCCGCGGGGATCAGGTTGACCTTGCCGGAGCGCGAGATGTAGAAGACCCTGCCGTCGGCGGCCACGTCCAGCTCCATCGGCTGGTCCGGCGCGCCGTCGAGGGTCACCTTCTGGAAGCGGGCCGAGATCGTGCCGCCGCAGTCGCCCGGCTCCGCGCCCGCCGCCCACTTCACCGCGCCCAGCAGGTGCTGCTTGAACAGCGGTTCGGAGTAGGAGGACGCGTTGTGGCCCATCGCGGTGGCCCACACCCTTCCGCCCTCCGGGTTGTGGCACCAGGAGATCGGGTGGTCGGCGCCCATCTTGTTCGCGCCCGCGTCATAGGTCGTCTCGTCCGCGGTCACCAGCACGTGCACCGAGCCGCGTATGTTCTTGTCGAAGTTGTACCACTCCTCGGTACGGGTCCACCGGTCCGGCAGGCCCTTGGTCGAGGGGTGGACCTTGTCGGCGACCTTGGCGGTGCCCTGCACGATCGACGAGTGCTGCGTCATGTGCGCGCCGGCCAGCACGGTCTGGTCCCACCAGGGGAACTGCGACTCGATGTTCATGTCGACGGCGTTGTGGATCGCCACGACGCCGCGGCCGCTGCGCACGTAGGCCTGCATGGCCTGACGCTGCGCGTCGGTGTCCCACACCATGCCCGACGTCTGGAGCATGATCACCGCGTCGTAGTTGTTGAGGTTCGACGTGGTGAAGACGGCGGAGTTCTCGCTCTGGTCGAGCTGGAAGTTGTTGTCCGTCGCCAGCTGCTGGAACATCGCGATGCCGGCGGCAATGGAGTCGTGCCGGTAGGCGCCGCTCGCGGTCTTGCTGAACAGCAGCACCTTGAACTGCGGAGCGGCCGCGTGCGCGACCAGCGGCACCGCGGACAGCAAGAGCCCTAACAAGGCCGCGGCCAGGGCGGGGAGCAGGCGTGATCTTCGCATGAGAATTCTCCTGGGGGGTTTACCGGGTAACGGTCGGAGCCGAAGAGTGCGAAGGCGTGAGCCCTCTCGGCTCAGGGGGAGGGTCGGGTGGTCAGGTCGAGGGTGCGGAGGAAGGCGAGGCCTTCGGTGGCGAGGGCGTCCTGGCTGGGGGCGAGGGGACGCCAGACTGATGCGGCGGTGGCGATGGTCTTGTTGTCGGCGGTGAAGGACTCGATCACGAGCGGGCCGCCGTAGTTCACGTCGCGGACGGCCGCGGCGAAGCCCGTCCAGTCGAAGTGGTCGCTGCCGGGGGCGCCACGGTCGGTTCCGCATACCTGGAGGTGCGCGATCCTGGCGCCCGCCAGCCGGACGGCCCGGAGAGGATCCTTCTCCTCGATGTTCATGTGGTAGGTGTCGAGAGCGAGCCCGCATTCCTCCGGGAGGGCTTCGAGCGCCTGCTCGACGGTGTTGACGACGCTGGTCTCGTATCGGTTGAGCGGTTCGACGCCGATCCGGACCCCGCGTTCGGCCGCGTAGGCGACGACCGGTTTCAGGTTCTCCCTCAGCTCTGCGTAGAGCGCGCGCCGCTCGTCCGGGCTCATCCGCCAGGCCCGGCCGACCGACGCGTAGGCGGGTCCGCTGACCGCCGGCGCACCCACGGTCACCGCCACGTCCACGCAGTGCCGCAGGTAGTCCTGGGTCTCCTGGACGCTCTGCCCCGGGGCGCCGACGAGCTCGCGTCCCGGTGGCATCGTGAGCACGACCGACGCGCCGAGGCCGAGCCCGTCCAGGAGGGCCGCCGCTCTTCCGGGGTCCCAGTCGCCGGGCTGCTCGACCGGCAGCTCGACCACGTCGAATCCCCATCCCGCGATCCGGGGCGCGAGGACGGCCAGGGACTCGTCGGTGAGAGGCGAGACCCAGACCCACGTGTTGACTCCGATCACGACGTGCCGCCCCACTTCTGCGGGTAGCCGGGCAGGTTCTCGCAGCCGCACAGGGCGTAGTGCAGCGGTGGCATGCCGGGCTTGAGGTAGGTGGCGAGGTTCTCCTGGGTGATCGTCGGTTGCGGAAGGTTCCAGACCTTCGGCACCTGCTCACCCTTGAGGATCTTGAGCGCCGCGATGACGGGGGTGCGCCACTGGTAGGTCGGATAGGTCGGAGCGACGGCGGTCAGCTTCGCGTCGCTCCACTTCTTCAGGAAGTCCTGCTGGTCCTCGCCGTTGATCGGCGGCACGGGCTGGCCCGCGTCCTCGAAGGCCTCCACGGCCGCGACGGCCGTGGCGCCCGCGTCCATCCAGACTCCGTCGATCTTGCCGTAGCGCTGGATGTAGTCGCTGACGACGCTCTTGGTCTTCGCGGCGTCGCCGTCGGTGAACTCAACGCCGACGACCTTGAGGTCGCTCTTGTCGAACGCGACCTTCGCCGCCGACCACCGGGTCTCCAGCACGTCCACACCGGGCAGGATGCGCAGCGCCAGGATCTTCCCGCCGGGCGGCACCTTGTCGATGAGGAACTCGGCCGCCGCGGCGCCGAAGGCGTAGCCGCCGATCGGCTTGATGAAGGTGACCGGGCAGTCGGTCTGGACCCCCCGGTCGAACACGATGACCGGCACCTTCGGGCAGGCCCCGGACACCGCGGGGGTCAGCGTGGCCGTGGTGTTGGGGGAGACGATCAGCGCGTCGCAGCCCTTCCCCGTCAGTTCCGCGATGTCGGAGATCTGCTTGTCGTCCTTGCCCTCGGCGTCCAGGGCGGTGAACTTCGTGATCTCCTTGTGCAGGGCGACCTCCGCCTGCATGGTCTTCCAGCCGACCTGCCGCCAGGGGTTGTTGACGGCGGCGTTGGAGAAGCACAGGTGGTACGGCCCCGCCTTCTTGTACTTGGCGGTGTCGACGAACTGCGGGTCGATGCTCTGTTCCCACGGCTTGTCCGGCGAGCCGGTCGGCTGCGCCCGGCGCATCGCCATCTGGGCGTCGTAGTCGGCCTGCACGAAGAACTTCGACTGCGCCCCGGTGCCCTTGTCCTCCGACCCGGTGGACCCGGCCGGCGCGGCGGAGGCGGAGGGCGCGGGCTTGTCGCTGGTGCACGCGGCCGCCGACAGCGTCAGTACGGCCAGCGCGGCGGAGGCGAGGAGCCGCCGCGAATATGAACGCATGGTTGTCCTTCCATCACGAGGCGGCCGCGGCTCTTCTGCGTGGGAGGCTCACCGCTCCCAGCGCCACCGCGGCGATGATGATCACACCCTGTACGGCCGGCTCCACCGCCCCCGAGATGCCGTACAGGTTGAGCAGGGTGAACAGCGCCTCCAGGGTGAAGGCGCCCGCCATTGCGGCGACCACGGAGCCGCGGCCGCCCCCGAGGGCCACGCCGCCGAGCACGACAGCCGTGATTGCCTGGAACTCCAGGCCCTGGCCGACCTGCGCGGACACCCCGGCGAAGCCGCCGAGCAGAATCGCGGCGACCGCCGCGGACAGCCCGGAGATCATGAACGCCACCGTCCGCACCCGGGCGACCCGGACGCCGGACAGAGCGGCGGCCCGGTCGTTGTCGCCGGCCGCGATCAGCGTGTGGCCGAAGCCGGCACGCATCGCGCAGATCGCGGCGGCCGCCACCGCAGCGAGGATGAGGACCGACCAGGGCACCGGGCCCAGGCTCCCCCGGCCCAGCTCGCGGAACTGCGGGGACAGGGCGCCCCGGGGTGCGCCGCCCGTCCAGAGGAAGACCGCTCCCGAGAGGATCAGCAGCATGCCGAGCGTCGTGATGAACGACGGGACCCGGAGCAGGGTGGTGACGGTTCCGTTGACGAGCCCGGTGAGCAGTCCGAGAACGATCAGCAGGGCCAGCACGGGCCAGGTCGCCGCCGCGGAGCCGTCGATGAGCCGGGCGGCGATCACCACCTCGGCGGTGACGAGGGAGCCGACCGACAGGTCGAACTCGCCGGACACGATGACGAAGTACTGCCCGGCGGCGAGGATCACCAGTGGCGCGGCCCGTTTGACGAAGGCGAGGAAGGCGGGCGGCTCCAGGAAGTACGGGTTGGCTATCGCGATCGCGACCAGCAGCCCGGCCAGCACCACGAAGATCGGTAGCGCGCGTCTCATGCGGTCCGCCTCCTGCGGGCGTAGATCGCCAGGGCGGCCACCAGGACCACGCCCCGCACGACGTCCTTGGCGAAGGAGTTGACCTCCAGCTGGTTGAAGATGCTGTCGAGGACGGCCAGGAGCAGAACTCCGCCGACGGTCCCGGCGACCCCGCCGCGGCCTCCGGCCAGGGCGGTCCCGCCGAGCACGACCGCCGCGATCGACTCCAGGTCGTACCCGCCGTCGGTCCCGACCGTCGCGCGCCGGCGCCGAGCCGGGAGGCCAGCAGCAACCCGGCGATCCCGGCGCAGACCGAGCAGAGCACGTGGGCGGCGATCACGACCCGCTCGGTGCGCACTCCCGACAGCCGCGCGACCTCGGCGTCCCCGCCCACCGCGTAGATCCGGTAGCCCAGCCGCGTCCGGCTGAGCAGGAGCCACGCGGACGCCGCCACCGCTGCCCACAGCAGCGCCGACACCGGGATCGGCCCGATGCGGTCGTACCCGAGATGCTGGAAGGACTCGGGCACGCTGCCCGCCGGCCCGTCGTACCGCTCGTCCAGCGCGCCTCTGATGATCAGCGCGACCCCGAGCGTGGCGATGAAGGCGTGCACCCGGAGCCTGGTGACGATCAGGCCGTTCACCAGGCCGACTGTCGCGCTCACCGCCAGCACCGCGGCCACCGCGGCCGGTACGCCTCCGTCGGCGCCCGCCATGATCTCGGCCGCGACCAGCGAGGTCAGGCTGATCAGGTAGGCCACCGACAGGTCCAGGCTCCCGGCCAGGATCACCAGGGTCTGACCGACCGCGACGATGCCCAGCGCCGCCGATCGCTGCTGGATCCCGACGATGTTCTCCTGGCTGAGGAACCGCCCGCCGTCCAGGGCGAACAGCAGCCAGCCCAGCGCGATGAGCAGGGCCAGTGCCACATAGACGGCACGCGCGGGCCAGTCGGCCGACAGCCGCCGAAGGAACGAGCCCTCGGCCCCGCCGCGCCGGAGCTTCAGTTGCTGGGTCACGACGCGGCCGCCAGGTGCATCACGGCCTCCTCGGTGGCGCCGGCGGGCAGTTCTCCCGCTATGCGCCCGTCCCGCAGCACGAGGATGCGATCACTCATGCCGATGAGCTCGGGGAGCTCGGAGGAGATCATCAGGATGGCCGTGCCGTCACGGGCGAGTTCGCGCATCAGCTCGTGAATGACGGCCTTGGCGCCGACGTCGACGCCGCGGGTGGGTTCGTCGAACAGCAGGACGCGCGGCGCGACCGTCATCCACTTGGCCAGCACGACCTTCTGCTGGTTGCCTCCGGACAGCAGCCGGACCTCCTGGGTGGGCCGGGGCGGCGTGAGCCGCACGCGCTCGAGCAGCCGCTCGATCCCGGGCCGGCGCGTCCCGGCGGCCCGGGCGACGAGCAGGGCGTTGTCACGCACGTGCTGGTTCAGCAGGAGCCCTTCGGCCTTGCGGTCCTCGGTGACCAGTCCGATGCCCGCCGCGATGCCCTCGCGGACCGAGCGGGGCCGGCAGGGCGTCATCTCGCCGCTGGTGAAGGGCTCCGCGCCGAACAGCGCCTTGGCCAGCTCGGTGCGGCCCGAGCCCTGCAGCCCGGCCACCCCGACGATCTCCCCAGCGCGCAGGTCGAGGTCGATGCCGTGCAAACGGGCGTTGCCCCCGCCGCGCACGCTCAGCATCACCTCTCCGGGCGGCTCCGCCGCCCGGGGCGGGTAGTAGGAGTCCAGCTCCCGGCCGACCATCAGGCGGACCAGAGTCGCGGTGTCCAGGCTCGAGGCCTCCGCGGTGGTGACCCGGGCACCGTCCTTGAGCACGGTGATCCGGTCGGCGAGCTCGAAGATCTCGGGGAGCCGGTGGGAGATGTACAGAACCGCGATGCCGCGCCCGGTGAGCCGCCGCACCAGGGTGTAGAGCAGCTCCACCTCGTGGTCGGCCAGCGCGGCGGTCGGCTCGTCCATCACCACGATCCGGGCGTTCAGCGACAGCGCCTTGGCGATCTCGACGACCTGCTGCTGCGCCACCGAGAGCCGCCGGACGAGATCGCGAGGCCCGAACGACTCCTCGCCGAGCGAGCTCAGCAGCTCACCGGTCGCCGACTCCATCGCCGCCCGGTCGACCAGCCCCCGCCGGACGGGTTCCCTGCCGAGGAAGACGTTCTCGGCCACCGTCCGCTCCGGCAGCAGGGTGAGCTCCTGGTAGATGATGGCCACCCCGGCCCGCTGCGCCTCGATCGGGTGCCCGAACGCCACGCTGCGGCCGTCGATCTCGATCGTCCCCTCGTCCGGAGTGTGCACCCCGGCGAGGATCTTCATGAGCGTCGACTTGCCGGCGCCGTTCTCTCCCACCACCGCGTGGACCTCGCCCGCGGACGCCTCCAGGTCGACCCCGTCGAGGACCCGGACGCCCAGGAAGCTTTTGCCGATGCCGGTCATCCTCAGCACGCGGCCCGCCTGTCGAGACGTGCCGCCGGGCCGGCAGGGACGAGTCTCCGCGCCGTACGGGGTGATGACTCATGCACGGGGATCTCCTAAGGGGGTGGAAGTCGTGCCGGGCCCGGCGTGCGGCTCACCGGGCCGGTCGCCGGGGAGGAGGGCCCGGCGGCCGGCCGACGCGCGTTCCGCTCCGGTGGACGGGGTGTGACTCGGGCGGAGGTTCAACCTGGTCCGGGGGAGCGGTCGAAGCGATTCGGGAAGAAAATAGGTCTACCAAACTTCTGCTGTCAAGCATGCTTATTTACTTGCCTGAGGAGACTTCTTCTCTTACACCCAGACATAGTTTCGCCATCTTCCTGCGGAAGTCGCTCTCTCACAGGAAAATGACCGTGCCGTAGCGTCCCAATGCCCTCGAGCGCACGAGGAGTGGAGGTCTTGTAACCAGAGGTTTGGAGCAAATGAGTATGAAACTTTCACCACCCCCCTCTTGGGGGAGTTCCGGCTTCTTGTCATACATGTGGGCCCTCTCTCCAGGCAGAGAGCCGCATACCTCTGACATGGGGAAAGGGACTCTCGTAGCCATTTGACGAAAAACCGCCGAATCGGCACGCCATCCGTACGAAGAAAAAGCCGGCGCGGCCCCCGATCAGGGCCGCGCCGGACGTCATGCCGGGTGCGGCGAGGCGGGGTTGGGACCCCGGAGTCCCCCGCCGCTCCCGGGTGGGACGGATGGCCTCAGACGCGGGTCCACTTCTGGTTGTTCTGACCGTTACAGGTATAGATCTGCGCCTTCGTGCCGTTGGCGGTGCCGCTGACGCTGAGGCACTTGTTCGCGCCCACAGCGGTGATGCTGCCGTCCGAGTTGAAGCGCCACTTCTGGTTGTTCTGCCCGTTGCAGTCCCAGATGATCACGCTGGTGCCGTCCGCGGTGCCGGCGCCGTTCACGTCCAGGCACTTGCTGCCGTAGACCCGCAGCTCACTCGCACTGGTGGAGGTCCACTTCTGGTTGTTCTGGCCGTTGCAGTCCCAGATCAGCACCGTCGCACCGTTGGTCTGGGACGCGCCGTTGACGTCCAGGCATCGGCCCGACGCCACACCCCGCAGCGCGGTCGTACCACCCGCAGGCGGCGACGGCGACGCGGAAGGGGACGGCGAGGGGGACGGGGACGGGGACGGGGAGGTCGATGGGCCGCTCAGTTCCTTGACGCGGATGTTCCGGAAGGACACCACGTCGCCGGACCCGTGGTTCTGGATGCCGATGTACCCCTGTTGCAGGGATCGGGCCGGGTCCGTGTTGGTGAAATCATTGATCTTGGTGCCGTTGAGGAACACCTGCAGCCGCTCTCCCTGGACGAGCAGTTCGTAGGTGTTCCACTGACCCGGCGGGTTCAGCGCCGCGTCACGTGCGGCGAGGTCGGCCGACTGGAAGCCGTAGATCGCTCCGGTCGTCTTGTCCGCGGTGTCGGTGGCGTCGATCTGGACCTCGTACCCGGTGTCGAGGGCAGTCTGGGGGTCGCTGGTGGCCGGGAACCCGACGACCACGCCGGAGTTGGAGTCGCCGGTCATCCTCCAGTCGAGCTTGAGGGAGTAGGAGCCGAACTCCTTGGCGTTGTACCACAGCATGCCCATGCCGCCCTGGGAGGTCAGCGTGGCGTCGCTGTTGGCGAACGAGCCGGGCCGGCCTGCGTCCAGCCGGTGGTCGATCCGTTGTACAGGGTCGTGTAGCCGGTCTCGGGACGGCAGTCGGCGTTCGTGGCCTTGGCCGCGTAGCGGATGCCGCCGAGCAGCAGGGTGCGGAAGTTGGAATCGGAGTACGACTCCTGGGTGTGCCCGAGACCGGTGTAGAACGACCGGCCGGACGCCTGCGGGTGGCACCAGGTGATCGGGTGGTCGCCCATGTTCCCGCCGCTGTAGCTGCTCTCGTTCAGGCTCTGCAGCACGTGCACGTTGGCGCGCGGGTTGGTGCGGTAGTTGTACCACTCGTCGGTGCGCGTCCAGGTCTGGCCGAGATGGGCCGTGGCCGCGTGCGCCCGGTCCTCGGTCCGTACGGTCGCCTGCTGGATGGCCGGGTGGTTGTTGAACCAGGCCCCCATCAGCTGCCCGTAGTAGGGCCAGTCGTACTCGGTGTCGGCGGCCGAATGCACCCCCACGTAGCCGCCTCCGCCGTCGATGTACGACTGGAAGGCGGTCTGCTGGGAGGCGTTCAGCACGTCGCCGGTGGTGCTGAGGAACACCACGGCCTTGTACTGCGCGAGGTTGCCCGAGGTGAACGCGTTCGCGTCCTCCGTGGCGTCCACGGCGAAGTCGTTGGCCGCGCCCAGTTCGCGGATGGCCTGGATGCCGGCGGGGATGGAGTCGTGCCGGAACCCGGCCGTCTTGGAGAACACCAGCACCTTGAAGGCGGCGGCCTGGGCGGGGATGGCGGGGATCACCGTCGCGGCGGCGGCGGTGAGCGCCACCGCGGTCACCGACAGGCGTCGCAGCACGGATGTCTTCCGGTCGCTCCCCGCGACGCGCCCGAGCGCGGCGGGGGTCAGATGTCGCAGCATGGGTGTCCTTCCGTCGCGGCGCCCGGCGCGGCCCCCTTCTCTCGTCGAGGGCGGGGCCGTGCCGGGCGTCGCATCAAATGGTGGATCGGATGGTGGGGAGTGGCCTCTGGGACGGCGTCAGACGCGGGTCCACTTCTGGTTGTTCTGGCCGTTGCACGTCCAGATCTGCGCCTTCGTGCCGTTGGCGGTGCCGCTGACGTCCAGGCACTTGTTCGCCCCGATGGCGGTGATGCTGCCGTCGGAGTTGAGGCGCCACTTCTGGTTGTTCTGCCCGTTGCAGTCCCAGATGATCACGCTCGTGCCGTCCGCCGTGCCGGCGCCGTTCACGTCCAGGCACTTGCTGCCGTAGACCCGCAGCTCACCGGCACTGGTGGAGGTCCACTTCTGGTTGTTCTGGCCGTTGCAGTCCCAGATCAGCACCGATGCGCCGTTGGTCTGTGAGGCGCCGTTGACGTCCAGGCACCGGCCCGACGCCACACCCTTGAGCGCGCTCGTGCTCTCCGCAGGCGGAGTGGGTGAGGCGGACGGTGACACCGACGGGGAGGGCGAGGGCGAGGTGGGGGTGCCGGTGTCGAGGGTGAAGGCGTCCAGGTCGAACAGGTAGCCCTGCCCGGTCGCCCCGCGGAACACCAGATACAGGGTGGTGGTCCCCGCCGGCGCGCCGCTGAGGTTCGCCGAGACGTCGGTGAAGGTCTCCCAGCCGCCGGTGGCCGCCACGTTCACCGTACCCAGCAGCGTGCCGGTCGCGGAGCCCGCCCGCACCTCCAGCCGGCCGCCCACGCCACCGGACGACACCCGTGCGGTGATCTTCGTCGCGTTGCTCAGGTTGTAGGGCTGGAAGGAGATCCAGTCGCCGTCGTCGGTGAAGCCGACGGTCTTGCCGCCCTCGGCGGTGGTGTGGTCGGCCGTCTGCACGCCCTGCTGGGCGCCGAAGTGCTCGGCCTGGCGATGCCGCGGCTGCAGCGTCCGGACGACGGTGGTGGTGAGGCCGCCCTTGTCGGTGTAGGACGCCTGCAGCACCCCGTAGATGTTGGCCGCCGAGTCGTGCTCACCGTCGACCGGCACCGCGATCGACCCGGAACACCCGGACTTGGAGGTGATCTGATGGGCGTGGCTGTCGTGCCCGAGGAAGTAGGTGACGGTCACCGTCGAGCAGTCGATCGTCCCGTCCTCGGGGTCGGACACGGCGACCTGGAAGGGCACCGTGTCGCCGAAGGAGAACAACTGCCCCTCCACCGGCGAGGTGAGCGTGACCGACGGCGCGGTGTTGCCCACGTTCACGGTCACACTCGCCGTGCCGGTCAGCCCCTGCGGGTCACGGACGGTAAGGGTGGCGGTGTAGGTGCCGTCCGTGGTGTAGGTCTTGCTCGGGTTGGCCGCCGTGGAGGTGGTGCCGTCGCCGAAGTTCCACGAGTACGTCAGCGCACCGCCCTCGGGGTCGGAACTGCCCGCGGAGGAGAAGCTCACGGTCAGCGGAGCCGGTCCCGAGGTCTTGTCGGCGGAGGCCTTGGCGATCGGGTTGCGGTTGGCCTTGCCGATGTACTCGATCCGATACAACGCCTGGTTGTTGCTTCCGGTGCCGTAGTCGAGCACGTAGAGGGCGCCGTCGGGACCGAAGGCCATGTCCATCACCTGGGTGCCGCTCCAGGGGAAGGCGGAGATCTCCCCGTAGGCGCCGTCCGACTTGACCTCGATCGCCTTGATCCAGCGGCGGCCGTACTCACCCGCGAAGAACCGCCCGTCGAGCGCCTGCGGGAACTTGACAGCGGAGTTCAGGTTCGGGTCGTAGCGGTAGACCGGGCCGCCCATCGGCGACTCCGACCCGGAGCCGAACTCCGGCGGCGAACCGGCGTCCCCTCCGTACCTGATCCAGGCAGGCTTGGCCGCCGGCAGCGTGGTCAGCCCGGTGTTGCGGAAGGAGTTGTTGGTCGGCCCTCCCGTGCAGTTGTACTTCGGGCCGGTGCTGTTGGTGGCGAAGTTCCACTCGTTGTAGGTCTCGTTGGTGGTGTTCGTGCCGGTGCAGTACGGCCAGCCGTAGTTGCCCGGACTGGTGATCCGGTTGAACTCCACCTGCCCCTGCGGCCCCCGGCTGGAGTTGGTCGACCCCGCGTCCGGCCCGTAGTCGCCCAGATAGACGACGCCGGTGGCCTTGTCCACGCTCATCCGGAACGGGTTGCGCAGGCCCATCGCGTAGATCTCCGGCCGCGTCTTCGCCGTCCCCGGGGGGAAAAGGTTCCCGCTGGGGATCGTGTAGGTGCCGTCCGGCTGCGGCTTGATCCGCAGCAGCTTGCCGCGCAGGTCGTTGGTGTTGGCCGCCGTGCGCTGCACGTCGTACTGGGGGTTGCGGTCGGTGCGCTCGTCCAGCGGCGAATACCCGGCCGACTCGAACGGGTTGCTGTCGTCGCCGGTGGTCAGATACAGGTTGCCGGCGGCGTCGAAGTCGATGTCGCCGCCCACATGGCAGCACATCCCCCGGTCGTTCGGCACCTCCAGCACGACCTTCTCACTGCTCATGTCGAGCGTGTCGTCGGACTTCAGTGTGAAGCGGGACAGGTTCAGGTGTCCCTTCCACTGGTCGAACTGCGACTGGGTGCCGTTGCTGGGCGCGTCACCGGTCGGCGTGCTGAGCCGTGGCGAGTAGTAGAGCCAGACGTAGCGGTTGGACGCGAAGTTCGGGTCGACCGCCACACCTTGAAGGCCCTCCTCGTCGTGGGTGTAGACGTTGAGCTTGCCGGCCACCTTCGTGTTGCCGTTGACATCGGTGACGCGCAGCGTGCCGTCACGGGCCGTGTGGAGGACCGACCGGTTGGGCATCACGGCCAACGACATCGCCTCACCCAGCTCCGAGCCGCCCGACGCGAGCGACACCTGCTGGTAGTCGGACGCCGGGATGGTCAGCGCGTTCGCCGGAGCGGAGGTGAGCGCCAAGGCTCCGGAAGTGATCAGCGCCATCGTGGTCAGCGTTGTGAGCCACGGACGTCGGGACATCGGCTTCCTTCCTGACAGTCAAGGATCAGTAAGGGCAGAGCGCGCGCCGCCGCGCTGTTGCCGGAGTTGTGCTTCGTGCTCAGAGGGGTGCCGCCTCTGGTTCCCTCATCGGGTCGGACGACGAGGGCGCCGTCAGACGCGGGTCCATTTCTGGTTGGTGCCGCCGTGGCAGGTCCAGATCTGCGCCTTGGTGCCGTTGGCGGTGCCGCCGCCGTTGACGTCCAGGCACTTGTTCGCGCCGACGGCGGTGATGGTGCCGTCGGTGTTGAGGCGCCACTTCTGGTTGTTCTGGCCGTTGCAGTCCCA
>NZ_MWJN01000159.1:0-14731 GCF_002027145.1 Microbispora sp. GKU 823
GGTCCGTGGGCGCCCGATAGAAGAACCGGCGGGCGCCCGGCACGGCAGGGGGCTCAGCGGCGGCCGCGGGGGGCGCCGTCGCGGTCCCTGCGCACGATCGGCTTTTTGCCCTTGATCGTGGTGCGGCGCAGCGCCGCCACCACCTCGTCCACGGCGCCGTCCGGGATCTCGACCAGGGTGAACCGGTCGGCGATCTCGATCGCCCCGATCTCGCGCCCGCTGACCCGGGTCTCCCCGGTGATCGCGCCCACGATGTCCTGGGGACGCACGCCCGCGCTGCGGCCCGCGCCGACGAAGACGCGGCTCATCGCGCGCCTCCGCGCCGCCCGCGCCGGTCGTCGCGGCCGAACCTCTCGTCGCGCGGCCCGCGCTCGGGCCGCTGCGGACGCGGCGCGACCTCGGGGATCTCCTCCTCGTCGGCGGCGGCGCCGGTGGACTCGTGGGCGAGCTTGACCGCCGCGAGCGCGATGTCGACCAGGTCGAACTCGTCGGCGAGCGTCTCGACCACCACCCGGAAGCGGTCGAGGTCGCCGTCCTCCATCAGGCTCTCCTGCAGGGCGGCCCTGGTCAGCTCCAGCCGCCGGGCGCGCAGGTCCGCGACCGTCGGCACCTTCTCGACCGCGATCTTGCTGCGGGTGACGCGCTCGATGGTCTTCAGCATGCGGTGCTCGCGCGGCTCGGCGAGCGTGATCGCGACGCCCTCTCGCCCGGCCCGGCCCACCCGGCCGATGCGGTGCACGTACGACTCGGGCGCGGACGGCACGTCGTAGTTGATGACGTGGGTGAGCTGCTCGATGTCGAGGCCGCGGGCGGCCACGTCGGTCGCGACGAGCAGGTCGGCGGTCCCGCTGCGCAGCCGGCCCATGACCCGGTCGCGCTGCTCCTGGCCCATGCCGCCGTGCAGGGCCTCGGCGCGGTAGCCACGGCCGTTCATGGTCTCGGTGAGGCTGTCGACCTCCTCACGGGTGCGGCAGAAGACGATCGCCGCAGTGGGGGCCTCCACGTCGAGCACCCGGCCCAGCGCCGCCGGCTTGTACGCCCGCGACACGATGTAGGCGCTCTGCCGGATGAGCGGGGCCTCGCCGGCGGCGGGCGCCTCCCGCTCGATCCTGATCCGCACCGGCTCGCGCAGGTGGCGGCGGGCGATCCCGTCGATGCGCGGCGGCATGGTCGCGGAGAACAGCACGGTCTGCCGGTCCTCCGGGGTGTCCTGGAGGATCGCCTCGATGTCGTCGGCGAAGCCCATGTCGAGCATCTCGTCGGCCTCGTCGAGGACGACCATGCGCAGGCCCTTGAGCGGCAGGGTGCCCCTGCCGATGTGGTCGAGGGCACGGCCCGGGGTCGCGACGACGACGTCCACGCCGCGCTCCAGCGCCCGCAGCTGCCGCCCGATCGGCTGGCCGCCGTAGATGGGCAGCACCCGCGTGCCGAGGTCGCGGCCGTAGCGGTGCATGGCCTCCGACACCTGCACGGCCAGCTCACGGGTGGGCACGAGCACCAGCCCCGCGGGCTCGCCGCCGGCCTCCACGGCCGCCGGGTGGCCGCCGTGCAGCCGCTGGAGCATGGGCAGGGCGAACGCGGCCGTCTTGCCCGTGCCGGTCGCGGCCTGGCCGAGGAGGTCGCGGCCCTCCAGCAACGGCGGGATGGCCTCCCGCTGGATCGGCGTGGGCTCCTCGTAGCCGAGACCGGACAGGGCCTTGAGGAGCTCGGGGCCCAGCGCCAGATCGGCGAATCCGGGTCCTTCGTCAATCTCGTTCACGACCATGTCCTGCTCCTGGTCCTGCTCCTGGTCCCGGCCTGTGGCGGGGCGAATGTGCACGGGACGACCCTATGGTCTTTCCGCCCTTACCCCGAACGCCGCCCCCGGCACGCGGCGCGCTACTCCCCTCGGCCCGCACGGCGTACGCGGGTCCTACCAGGGTCGGAGCAGAGGTTTACATCCGAAGTAGGTCGACGTGACCACCCCGGCAAGGAAGCGTGGAAAGGGTCCCCGAGGAGCAGGAGGCTCCATGGAAGGAAAGGCACGGTTCACCCGCTGGGCGGGCGGCGCCGCGGTCGCGCTCGCCGCCGTCCTTCTCGTCGCGTCGTGCGGCGACGCGGCACCCGGGCGCACTTCCGCCGCCCCGGGCGCACCCGCCGCGCAGACCGGCCACGCCGTTCACGCGGGCCACGCCGCGGCCCAGCCGCCGCCGGCGGCGCCGCTGCGGCCGGGCGAACGGTTCATGACGCTGACGATCCCCGAGCCCTACCGGCCCACGGCGCCCTCCGGCGGCACCGACGAGTACCGCTGCTTCCTGGTCGATCCCGGGCTCACGGACACCGCGTTCCTGACCGGCAGCCAGTTCCTGCCGCAGAACACCGACATCGTGCACCACGCGATCATCTTCAGGGTCGGCCCCAAGGAGGCGGAGGCGGCGCGCAGGACGGACGCCGCGACGCCGGGCGAGGGCTGGACCTGCTTCGGCGACGCCGGGATCGAGAACGGCGCGTGGGTCGGGCACTGGGCGCCCGGGGCGACGAGACCCTGCTGCGGCAGAAGGTCGGGTATCCCCTCCCCGCGGGCAGCCAGATGGTGCTGCAGATCCACTACAACCTGCTGGGCGGCGCCGGCGGCACGGACAGGTCCGGCATCCGGCTGCGGCTCGCCGACGGCGCGAGCGGTCTGGCCCCTCTGGAGACGGGGCTGATCGCGGGGCCGATCGAACTGCCCTGCACGGCCAAGGAGTCGGGGCCGTTGTGCGACCGGAAGGCGGCCGTCGAGGACGTGGCCCACCGGTTCGGCGAGCAGGCGCGCCACATGGTCGACGGCCTGGCACAGATGTGCGGGCAGGGTGCGCCTCCCCGGCCTGGCCCGACACAGCACTGCGACATGCCCGTCCGGGAGGACGCGACGCTGTACGCCGTCGCCGGGCACATGCACCTGCTCGGCCGCTCCATCCGAGTCGATCTCAACCCGGGCAAGCCGGATGCGAGGACCCTGCTCGACATCCCCGCGTACAACTTCGACGACCAGGCGATCCGCCCGCTGGCCCAGCCGCTGGAGATCAAGGCCGGCGACACGCTCAGGGTGACCTGCACGCACGACGCGGGACTGCGCTCCATGCTCCCCGCGCTGCGCGGATCGCCGCCCCGCTACGTGGTCTGGGGCGAGGGAACCAGCGACGAGATGTGCCTGGGCCTGCTCGTGTGGTCGCCTCAGGCATGACTCGGGGCATACCGTGTGATCGTGGATCTTCGGGAGCTGAGACGGGCCAGATTCGCGGTGTCGGTCACCTTCGCCCTGCACGGCGCGGTGACCGGCGGCTTCGCCTCCCGGATCCCCTGGATCCAGGATCACGTCGGAGCCGGGCCCGGCCAGCTCGGGCTCGCCCTGCTCGCGCCCGCGGTCGGCTCCATCCTCGCGATGCCGACGGCGGGACGCCTCACGCACCGGTTCGGCGGGCGGGCCGTCACCCGCGTCTCGATCGGCCTGTGGTGCCTGATCCTCGTCCTGCCCCCGCTGGCACCGAACCTGCCCCTGCTGTGCGCGTCGCTCATGCTGTACGGCGCGGTGGCCGGCATCGGCGATGTCGCGATGAACGCCCAGGGGGTGGTGGTCGAGCAGCGGCTCGGCCGTTCGATCATGTCCGGGCTGCACGGCATGTGGAGCGTGGGGACGCTCGCGGGCGGCGCGGTGGGCACGCTGGCCGCGAGCGCGGGCCTCGACGCCCGGCTCCACCTGGGCGCGACGGCGATCGTGCTGTTCCTCGTGGCCCTGGCCGTGGGCCCGCTGCTGCTCGACGTGCGGGCGGGCGAGGACGAGCCGGCCCCGCCCCACTTCGTGCTCCCGCCGCGTGGAGTGCTGCTCATCGGGCTGGTGGGCTTCTGCTCGGTGTTCGGCGAGGCCGCCGCCCAGGACTGGTGCGCGGTCTACCTCCGCCAGGTCGCGGGCGCGTCCCAGGCCGTGGGCGCCGCGGCGTACACGGCCTTCGCCTGCATGATGGCCGCGGGCCGGTTGTGCGGCGACGCGGTGGTGCGGCGGCTGGGGCCGGTCGCGACCGTGCGCGGCGGCGCGGCGCTGGCGGCGCTCGGCGGGCTGCTCGTCGTGGTCTCCCGGACCCCGGTGCCGGCGACCGCGGGGTTCATGCTGATCGGCGTGGGGATCGCGGTGGTCATTCCGCTGGTGTTCGCGGCGGCGGGCAACGCCGGGCCCTCGCCGAGCGAGGGCGTCGCGGGCGCGGCCACGGTGAGCTACGCGTCGGGGTTCGTGGCGCCGAGCGCCATCGGCGGTATCGCCATGCTGGCCGGGCTGCCCGCCTCGTTCGTGCTGGTCACCGTGCTGCTGCTGGCGGTCCTGCTGGGCGCGGGCACGCTCGCGCCCTCGGCCGCCGCGGCGCGTCAGGAGACGCGGCCGACCCCGCACAGGAAGTAGTTCTTGACCGCCAGCAGGCGCGGGTCGAACACCTCGTGCTCGGGCCGCCACTGGTGCAGGTTGACCACGCCGGGCTCGACCAGGTCGAGCCCCTCGAAGAACGGCGTGATCTCGTCCGACTGCCGGGCCACGAACTGCGCGGACGCGCCCTGGTAGATCTGCTCGACGGCGGGCGCCCGCTCCGGGCGCTCGTCCACCGCGACGTGCGAGATGGCCACGTAGCTGTCGGGCGCGAGCGCCTCGCGGATCTCCTTGATCAGGCGGCGGGGCTCGTCGGAGTCGGGCAGGAAGTGGACGATCGCGAGCAGCAGCACGGCGACCGGCCGGTCGAGGTCCAGGTGGCTCCGCACCTCCGGATGGGTGAGGATCTCCTCCGGCCGCCGCAGGTCGCCCTCCACCACCCGCACCTGCGGGCTGTCCTGGAGCAGCGCGCGGGCGTGCGCGAGCACCTGCGGGTCGTTGTCGACGTACACCGTCCTCGCGCCGGGCGCGTGCTCGGCCGCCACCTGGTGGACGTTGCGCTGGGTGGGCAGGCCGGCGCCGATGTCGAGGAACTGCCGGATGCCCTGGCCGGCGAGGAACCGCACGGCGCGGACGAGGAACTCCCGGTTCTCCCTGATCCCCAGGGGAATCTCCGGCACGTGCCGCAGCACCTGCTCGGCGGCCGCCCGGTCGGCGGGGAAGTTGTCCTTGCCGCCGAGGAAGTAGTCGTACATCCGCGCCGCGTTGGGCACGTTCGGGTCGAAGCCGGGCCCCATCGCCGCCGGATCCATGACGCCTCCCCTGATCATCGCCGACGTGGGCGATCTTAGCCCGTAGCGTATGAAGCAGCGCATCCATAGAGGAACGTGACATTTCCCGAAGATCACGGCTGAACGATGTCATGATCGTTCCATGACACCCCTGCGTCGAGTGCTGGGCGCGTACCTCGCCGACGGCGTCACCCGTGCCAACATGTGGGCGCTGCTGGCGCTGGCGACCGTCGGCACGGCGGTGATCTCCTTCCTGCCGTCGGCCCAGCCGCACATCCTCACCACGATCCTGGGGCTGCCCGAATCACGGCAGGGCACGGTCGTCGGCCTGCTGAACACGGCAGCAGAACTCGCCATGGTCGCGAGCCTCGCGTGGTACGGCGCGCTGGCCGACCGCTTCGGGCGCAGGGTGATCGTGGTCTCCGGCCTGGTGCTGTGCGCCGCCGGCACCGCGCTGTTCCCCTTCGCGGCCAACACGGCCGTGCTGGCGGCGCTGCGGGTGGTGTTCGGCCTGGGCGTCGCGGCGATCAACGCGATGCTGTCGACGATCGCGATCGACTACGTACGCAGCCGGTCGCGCGGGGCGTCGTACGGGCTCGTCGGCTTCTTCGGCGGCCTCGGCGCGCTGGTCGCGGTGCTGGTCCTGGTGCGGCTGCCGCAGACGCTGGAGGCGGGCGGGATGGAGCCGGTGCAGGCGGCCCGCACGGCGTTCCTGCTGATCGCCGCGGGCATCCTGGTCACGGCGGGCCTGCTGTGGCTGACGCTGTCGCCGGTGCGGCCGTCGCCGCCGAGCGCGTGCCGCTGGTCCGGCTGGTGCGCGAAGGCGTGGCGCTCGTCCGCGACCCGGGAGTGGCTCTCTCGTACGCGGCGTCGTTCGTGGCGCGGGCCGACCTCGCCATCGTGGTCGCCTTCATGTCGTTGTGGATCAAGAACTACGGGACCGAGCACGGCGGGCTCTCCGGTGCGGAGGCGCTGGCCAAGGCGGGCGCCGTGGTGGGCATCTCGCAGATGGTCGCGTTGCTGTGCGCGCCGGTGTTCGGCTGGCTGGGCGACCGGATGCGGCGCCAGGACCTGGTCGTCCTGGCGCAGGTCGTCGCCGCCCTCGCCTACCTGTCGACGCTGCTCGTCTCCGATCCCCTCGGCCCCGGCATGATGCTGGTCGCCGTGCTGATCGGCGTGGGCGAGATCGCCGCCATCACCACGGCGGGCCCGCTGCTCGCGCAGCAGGCGCCCGCGGCCGTGCGGGGCTCGGCGTTCGGCGTCCACACGCTCTGCGGCGCGGCCGGGGTGATGATCATCTCGGCGCTCGGCGGGGCGCTGTTCGACGCGTGGCGCCCCGCCGGGCCGTTCGTCGTGGCCGGCGTCTTCAGCCTGGCGGTCGCGTGCTTCGGCCTGGCCGTACGGCGGCGGGTGACGGCGAGGGCCGAGGCCGACGTCGCCGGGGAGGCCGTCCCGGCGGCCTGACACCGGCCCGGTCCGCCGCGACGGTCTCTGCCGGAAGAGCCTGTGTCGTAAGAGCCTGTGTCGTGAAGGCCCGCGAGCGTGCTCTGCGGGACAGGTGCCGGCCCAGGGACTGGACCGGGCGCTCGACGGCCCGGTAGGTCAGCGCGGAGCAGACGAGCACCACCGCGAGCAGCATGACGGCCATGGCCAGGCGTTCGGCGAGGGAGAACCGGCCAGGGTCCGTCGTCAGCCGCCGGAGCACCTGCACGGCGAGGGGATGCAGCAGGTAGACGGAGTAGCTGATCAGGCCGAGCCACACGAGGACGCGGGGCATCGGCCGGTGCCGCAGCAGGCGGGCGGCCAGGAAGGTGGCCCATGCCGCGGCGACGGCCGTGGACCATCCCCGG
Source organism: Microbispora sp. GKU 823 (assembly GCF_002027145.1). Taxonomy (NCBI): domain Bacteria; kingdom Bacillati; phylum Actinomycetota; class Actinomycetes; order Streptosporangiales; family Streptosporangiaceae; genus Microbispora; species Microbispora sp. GKU 823. The sequence goes on from NZ_MWJN01000159.1 coordinate 7,014, forward strand.
GTGAACGCCAGCGCCTGGTCGTCGGGCATGCCCCAGCCGGGACCGAAGGCCCACGCGGCGGCGATGGACGCGACCGGCACGCACGCCAGCGCCCATCCGCTCCTCTTCCAGCGCAGTTGTCCCCGGTCGAGCCGGTAGAGCACGGTGCCGGCGAACATCGTCGCGAGGATGGCGAGGCTCTGCCACGCCCCGATCCGGCTGTTGACGCCGAGCAGCACGAGAGCCAGCACGGCCGCGGCGGCGGTGCCGCACACGCGCAGCCGCCCGCGGCATGCCAGCGACGCGGCCGCCGCGAGCAACACGACCGCCGTGACCACCACGACCTGGGCGGTGCCGGCGCCGCGCGACAGCGCGCCCGCCGGAAGCAGCCCGCCCACGGTGAGAGCCGCCACGGCGAAGGCGAGCATGCCGGTGGCGCTCGCGCGGTGCACGCCCGCCACGAACATCGCCGTCACGAGCAGGTAGAAGACCATCTCGTACGACAGCGTCCAGAACACGTTGACGACGCTGACCACCTGAAGGAAGTCCTGCAGCATCGTCAGGTGCGCCAGGGCCGAGATGCCTGGATTGTCGGTCAGCTGATCCGGCAGCGCCGAGTACACGCCCTCGGCGCCGAACACCGTCCCGGCCGCCGCGGCGACGAGCCACAGGGGATACAGGCGGAAGACCCGGTTGATCCAGAACCCGCCGACGCTGCCGCGCCGCTCCAGGGAGACCGGCACCACGTAACCGCTGACGAGGAAGAACACGAGCACGCCGTACTGGCCGAAGTCGAACCACGGGCCGGCGCCCGCCCGTACCTCGGGAAACAGTGCGTCCAGGGAGTGCTCGAACACCACGACGAGCGCGGCCATGCCGCGCAACGCGTCCAGCCATCCCTGACGCGGCCCCGGGGACGGCGGCTGCGGCCGCGCGGGCGCTGGTAAGGCCTCCTCCCTGACACCGCTCCGGCTCGTTTCCACAGCATCGACGAACATCCGGTCAGGGTAGGAGGTCAGCCTGGGAGAATCGTGAGCGCCCTGAACGCTGCCGCACCCAGGGGGGCGCTCACGCGCCTCCATACCGCCCCGGTTCTCTGCCGCACAGAGCCGGGCAGCGGCTCTATGGAACCGGGCGGGGTCAGAGCGGGATGTTGTTGTGCGCTCCCCGCGTGGCCGGTGCCGCGGCGAGGGCCTCGGCGAGCCGCCGCCGGGTCGTCCGCGGGTCGATCACCTCGTCCACGACCCGGAGGTCGAGTGCCCGGCGGACGCCGCCGGACATCTCCTCGTGTTCCCGCACCAGCTCGGCGCGCAGCCGCTCCCTGTCCTCCGCGGAGGCGGCCGCGGCGAGGCGCCGGCGGTGCAGGATCCCCACTGCCCGCCTCGGCCCCCATGACCGCCACCTCCGCGCCCGGCCACGCGAAAACGGCGGTGGCCCCGAGCGAGCGGGAGTTCATGGCGATGTACGCGCCGCCGTAGGACTTGCGGACGACCACCGTCACCCGGGGCACGGTCGCCTCCGCGAAGGCGTGCAGCAGCTTCGCCCCCCGGCGGACCACGCCGCCCCACTCCTGGCCGACTCCCGGGAGGTAGCCGGGGACGTCCGCCAGCACGACCAGTGGAACGCCGTGGGCATCGCACATCCGGACGAACCGGGCGGCCTTCTCCGCCGACAGGGCGTCGAGGCAGCCGCCCTTGCGGAGCGGGTTGTTCGCCACGACGCCGACCGTGTGCCCGGCGAGGCGGCCGAGCCCGACGACGATGTTCGGCGCCCAGCGGGCCTGGATCTCGACGAACGCGGCACCGTCCTCGCCGTCGTCGAGCAGCGCGCGGATCACCGGACGGATGTCGTACGCGCGGCGGGCCGACTCGGGCAGCAGCGCGGCCGGGTCGCGGTCGTCGGCCAGGCCGTCCAGGGCGTACCCGCCGGTGTCGGCCAGCAGGCCGGTGAGGGCGCGGGTGCGCCGGTAGGCGTCGTCCTCGTCCCCGGCGACCACGTGCACCACGCCGGAGCGGCGGCCGTGCGCGTCGGCGCCGCCGAGCCCCTCCATGTCGATCTCCTCGCCCGTCACGCTGCGGACCACGTCGGGGCCGGTGACGAACACCCGGCCCAGGTCGGACATGACGATCAGGTCGGTGAGCGCCGGTCCGTACGCCGCCGCGCCCGCCGCCGGGCCCACGATGACGGAGATCTGCGGCACCCGGCCCGAGGCGCGGATGTTCGCCTCGAAGACCAGGCCGGCGCCGTGCATCGACTCCACGCCGTCGGCGAGACGGGCCCCGCCGCAGTGCCACACGCCGATCACCGGCACCCGGCGCCGCAGCGCCTCGTCCACGGCGGCGACGATGTGCCGGGCCCCGGCCAGCCCCAGCGCCCCGCCCATGACCGTCGCGTCGGTGCAGAAGGCGACCACCGGGGAGCCGTGGACACGCCCGGTGACCGCGAGCACGCCGCTCGCGTCCTCCGCGTGCAGCGGCGTCATCGAGTCCGCGTCGAGCAGGCGGCCGAGCCGGGCCACGGGCTTGCGGACGTCGCGGCTCTCCTGCGCCGCCACCGCCTCGGCAACGGTCATGGATCTACCCCCATCGATGTGCGTGCGCTCGCGTTTCTCCGGAAACGGTAGGCGGGCCGCGCCACCGGGGTCCAATTACGATTTCCGATGGAAATGCAGAAAGAAATCCTTATGAATGGCCCGATATGCCGTGATGGGCGTCACAGTTGACTATCGCACGAAATTCATGCAAATGTCGATTAGGTTGGCCGGGCCGGAGCCACAGGTTCCGGAACGAGAAAGCGCGGGCACGGCGAAACCGCGCCGCCGCTGCTCACGCACGTTCTCCGGAAAGGCCTCCCTGCGGGCGGACCGGGCTGTTTCCTTTTCCGTTTCGGCCGTGGAGTGGGACAGCCCGGGCCGTACCGCCTTGCACGAGGCGGGAAAGCGGTGAATGCGGCCGGACCGGTCGCATGTTCGCGCGGGCGAGAAGGCGCGAGGCCTGAAGCAGCGAAATACCACGACAAGCACGACGAGAAGCACGACGAGAAGCACGGGCACGACGCGAGGGGACGGATGTTCACCATGGACGAGGCGCTCGGCTACGGCGAGAACGCGGTCGCGGTGGTCGGGCTCGCCTGCCGGCTGCCGGGAGCACCGCACCCGCGAGACCTGTGGGACCTGCTGCGCGCCGGGCGCGACGCGGTCGGCCCGCCCCCGGAGAGCCGCCTGGCTGGCGACCCCCGGCTCGCCGGCCTGCGAGGTGGGTTCCTGGACCGGGTCGACGAGTTCGACGCGGGGTTCTTCGGCCTCTCGCCGAAGGAGGCGGCGGCGATGGACCCCCAGCAGCGGCTGACGCTGGAGCTCGCCTGGGAGGCGCTGGAGGACGCCGGCATCCGGCCCGGCGACCTCGGGGGCACGCCGGCGAGTGTGGTCATCGGGGCGATGGCCGCCGACTATGCCACGCTCGTCTACCAGCAGGGAGAGGCGGCCATCACCCGCCACACGCTCGCCGGGCTCACTCGCGGCATCCTGGCCAACCGCGTCTCGTACGCGCTGGACCTGCGCGGGCCGAGCCTCACCGTCGACACCGCGCAGTCGTCCGCGCTGGTCGCGGTGCATCTGGCCTGCGAGAGCCTGCGCTCGGGCGAGGCGGCCGTCGCGCTCGCGGGCGGGGTGAACCTCAACCTCGTCCCGGAGAGCACGGCGACCGCCGAGCGGTTCGGCGGCCTGTCCCCCGACGGGCGGTGCTTCACCTTCGACGCCCGGGCCAACGGCTACGCGCGTGGGGAGGGCGGCGGGATCGTCGTGCTGAAGCCGCTGCCGCAGGCGCTGGCCGACGAGGACCACGTCTACGCGGTCATCCTGGGCAGCGCGGTCAACAACGACGGCGCGACCCCCGGCCTCACCGTCCCCGACGCCGCCGCCCAGGAGCGGGTCGTACGGCTGGCCGTGGAAAGGGCGGGCGTCGATCCTGCCGCCGTGCAGGTCGTCGAGCTGCACGGCACCGGCACCAGGGTCGGCGACCCGATCGAGGCGGCGGCCCTCGGCGCCGCGCTCGGCGCGGCCCGGCCAGCGACGCGGCCGCTCCTGGTCGGGTCGGCGAAGACGAACGTCGGCCACCTGGAGGGAGCGGCCGGCATCGTCGGGCTGCTCAAGGCCGTGCTCAGCATCCACCACCGGGAGGTTCCGGCCAGCCTGAACTACGAGACGCCGAACCCCGGCATCGACCTCGACGCCCTCAACCTGCGGGTCGCCACCGAACTCTCCCCCTGGCCCCGCCCGGACGCGCCGCTGGTCGCGGGGGTCAGCTCGTTCGGCGTGGGCGGAGCGAACTGCCACGTCGTCCTCGCCGAGCCGCCGCCGCGACCCGCGGCCCCCGGGACGGGAGCACCGCACCGTACGTCGCGGCGGACGGCTCGGGAAGAGGTCGCCACCGGTGCCGGGCCGACCGGGGACGGCGAGGACGCGGGCCCCGGCGGGAGCGGCCCGGGCGTCGTCCCTCTCGTTCTGTCGGCTCGCGACCCGGCCGCGCTGCGCGAGCAGGCCGCCCGGCTGAGCGGCTCGGCCGCCCTCGACGCGGACCCGTCCGACGTCGCGCTGTCGCTGGCCACCGGCCGCACCGCGTTCGAACACCGGGCGGTCGTGGTGGGCACGGACCACCAGGACCTGCGGAAACGGCTGCGTGCGTTCGGCGCGGGCGACCTGGCGTCCGGGGCGGTGCAGGGCAGGGCGCGCGACCTCGGCGGCACCGTGCTGGTCTTCCCCGGCCAGGGCAGCCAGTGGGCAGGCATGAGCAGGGGCCTGGCCGACGCCTCTCCCGTCTTCGCCCGGCACCTGACCGAGGTCGCCGAGGCCCTCCAGCCCCACGTGGACTGGTCGCCCCGGGACGTGCTCTGGAACCTGCCGGGCGCGGCGTCGTTCGAGCGGGTGGACGTCGTGCAGCCCGCGTTGTTCGCCGTCATGGTGGCGCTGGCCCGGCTGTGGGAGCACTTCGGTGTCCGTCCCGACGCGGTCATCGGCCACTCCCAGGGGGAGATCGCCGCCGCGCACGTCGCGGGCGCCCTGTCGCTGGAGGACGCCGCGGCGATCGTGGTCCTGCGCAGCCAGGCGCTCGCCGCGATATCGGGCCGCGGCGGGATGGTCTCGGTCCCGCTGCCGCGTCCCGTGGTCGAGGCGCGGGTGGCCGAATGGGCGGGACGCCTGGAGATCGGCGCCGTCAACGGCCCCTCGGTCACGGTCGTCTCCGGTGACGCGGACGCGCTGGACGAGCTGATCGCCCGGTACGAGGCCGAGGGCGTCGCGGTGCGGCGGGTGCGGATCGACTACGCCTCGCACTCGGCGCACGCGGAAGCCGTACGGGACCGGCTGCTGGCCTGCCTGCCGGGGCACCCGGCTCGGCCGAGCGGCGTGGCCTTCTACTCCGGGCTGACCGGCGGGCGGCTCGACACCGCGGAGCTGGACGCGGACTACTGGTATCGCAACCTGCGCCACACGGTGCGGTTCGACGAGGCCGTCACGGCCGCGCTGCGTGACGGGCACACGGTGTTCGTGGAGGCCAGCCCGCACCCGATCCTGGTTCCGGGGGTCAGGGAGATCCTGGACGCCGCCGCCGCGCCGGACCTCGGACGGGTGGTCACCGGAACGCTACGCCGCGACAGGGGGGACCTGAGCGAGTTCCTCCGGGCGCTCGGCACGCTCCACGTCAACGGCGCGCACGTCGACTGGAGCCGTGCCGTACGGCCGGGCGCGCGGCGCGTCCCGCTGCCCACCTATCCCTTCCAGCGTCGCCGGCACTGGATCGACACGGTCGCCACGCCCTCCGAGCCGGGCGAGCGACGGGCACCGGCCGAGCCCGCGCCGGCAGAAAGCCGGCAGGAGACATCTTGGGAGCCGGAGGTCGCGAGGAGCGAGCAGGCGTCGCTCGATCTCGTCCTGTCCGCCACGGCGGCCGTCCTGGGGCACGCGGACGCGCGGAGCGTCGCACCGGACCTCTCCTTCAAGGACCTGGGGCTCGACTCACTGGGCGTGGTGGAGCTGCGGGACGCCCTGGCCACGGCCACCGGCCTGACCGTTCCCGCGACCGTCACCTTCGAGCACCCCTCGCCCCTCGCGCTGGCCCGCCACCTGATCGCCCTGTCCGGGGGCGGGACGACCGCTCCCTCGGCGCCTCCCGCACCAGTGTCCGGGGAGCGGACGGCCGACGAGCCGATCGCGGTGGTCGCCATGGCCGGGCGGTACCCCGGAGCCGACAGCCCGGAGAAACTCTGGGAACTCGTCCTCGACGGCGCCGACGCCGTCACCGCCTTCCCCGCCAACCGGGCTGGGACGTGGAGGCGCTGCACGACCCCGCCGCGGCGCGGCCGGGCACCTCCGTGACCGGTGAGGGCGGCTTCCTGCACGACGCCGACCGCTTCGACGCGGAGTTCTTCGGCATCAGTCCCCGCGAGGCGGCGGCCATGGATCCCCAGCAGCGTCTCCTGCTGGAGGTGGCGTGGGAGACCTTCGAACGGGCCGGTGTCGTGCCGCGGTCGCTGGCCGGGACCCGCACCGGCGTGTTCGTCGGCATGATGCCCCAGGACTACGGCCCCCGGTTGCACGAGACGGCCGAAGGATCCGAGGGCTACGCCCTCACGGGCACGGCGACCAGCGTCGCCTCCGGGCGGATCGCCTACACCTTCGGGCTCGAAGGGCCTGCCGTGACGGTGGACACGGCCTGCTCGTCATCGCTGGTCGCGCTACACCTCGCCGTACGGTCGCTGCGGTCGGGCGAGTCGGACCTGGCCCTGGCGGGCGGGGTGACGGTGATGTCGTCACCCGGCATGTTCACCGAGTTCTCCCGGCAGGGCGGGCTGGCTCCTGACGGGCGGTGCAAGGCGTTCTCGTCGTCGGCGGACGGCACCGGCTGGGCCGAGGGCGTCGGCCTGCTGCTGGTCGAACGCCTGTCGGACGCGCGCAGAAACGGCCACCCGGTGCTGGCCGTGATCCGCGGCACCGCCGTCAACCAGGACGGCGCCTCCAACGGCCTCACCGCGCCCAACGGGCTGTCGCAGCAGCGGGTGATCCGCCAGGCGCTGAAGGACGCCGGGCTCGGTCCTTCGGATGTGGACGCGCTCGAGGCGCACGGCACGGGCACGAGGCTCGGCGACCCCGTCGAGGCGCAGGCGCTGCTGGCGACCTACGGCCAGGACCGGCCCGCCGACCGGCCGCTGTGGCTCGGCTCGCTGAAATCGAACATCGGCCACACCCAGGCCGCGGCAGGGGTCGCCGGCGTCATGAAGATGGTGCTGGCCATGAGGCACGGCGTGCTGCCGAAGACGCTGCACGCCGACGAGGCGTCCCCGTACGTCGACTGGTCGGCGGGCCTGTCGCTGCTGACCGAGCCCGTGCCCTGGCCGGAGACCGGCCGCCCGAGACGTGCGGGCGTTTCGTCGTTCGGGATCAGCGGCACCAACGCCCACGTCATCGTCGAACAGGCGCCCGGCCAGGACGACACCCCGCAGGCGTCTCACGCCATCTCGCCGAACGGTTCCCTGAAAGCGTCCGCTGCCCACTCCCTCGTCGCCGCATCAGACGGTCGTCGGGAGGTGCCGGGCGCACGGGGTTCGGTTCCGGTGGTGCCATGGGTGATCTCGGCCCGCTCCCGGGAGGCACTCACCGCTCAGGCCGAACGGCTGGCCGATCACCTGGACCGCCACCCCGAGCTGGACCCGGTCGACGTCGGCTACTCCCTGGCCACCACCCGCAC
>NZ_MWJN01000016.1:0-114136 GCF_002027145.1 Microbispora sp. GKU 823
GTGGTTGAGCATCCGAGCCTCTTCCTGGGCCAGGACGACAACCCGCCGCGCACGGTCGGTGAACCTCTCGAACATCTGCACTCCTCGCTGCGGCGTGACCTACAATCGGAGTCTCCACTTCGGTTACAGGCTATGAACCGGCGAATGCGGATGTCAATCGAGGCGTGGGGAGAGCCGAGGAATGCCGAACGACCAGCGCGTTCCCGAGCCGGACGCCTCCGGAGGGCCGGCCAGGACGCTGCGCGCCGACGCCCAGCGCAACCGTACGCGCATCCTGCAGGCCGCGGAAGCCGTGTTCGCGGCCAAGGGTCCCTCCGCCTCGACCGAGGAGATCGCCCAGAAGGCCGGAGTCGGCATCGGGACCGTCTTCCGGCACTTCCCCACCAAGGAGTCCCTGCTCAAGGCGATCATGCACGCGGTCGCGGTCAGGCTGGCCGAGGAGACCCGGGCGCTCGCGGCCGAGGGCGACCCCGCCACCGCCTTCTTCACCTTCTTCACCCGCACCGTCGAGCAGGCCGCGGAGAAGAAGACCGTCGTCGACCTGCTCGCCCAGGCCGGCATCCCGGTCACCGTCGCCAAGCCGGTCCTCGCCCTGCGTGAGGCCGTCGAGGTGCTCGTCGCCAGGGCCCAGCAGGCCGGGGCCGTACGTTCCGACGTGCGGGTGCCGGAGGTCATGGCCCTGCTGATCGGCGTGTGCCAGGCGTCCCTGCACACCCGGTGGGAGCCCGATCTGCGGGCCCGTACGCTCGCGATCGTCTTCGCGGGACTGCGCCCGGCCGCCGCGACCGGCTGACCGCCGTCACGGGGCGGTCACACAAACCCGCAGCTCATCGGCGTGGCGGGCACGTCGTGTGAACCCTCGCGCCGCACAGCCGCAATGATTGACTGCGCACGGTGCCGACGACCCGTCGATGAGGAGGGGTCCGGCGCGCCGCGCAGCGGTCACCGTTGTCAGAGAGGAGACGACGTGCGGCGCCAGGACGAGGCCGAAGATCTGGTCCAGTTGCTCACGCCCGAAGGCGAGCGTGTCGCGCACCCCGAGTACGAACTGGACCTGTCGAAGAGCCAGTATCGGGGGCTGTATCGCGACATGGCGCTGGTGCGGCGGATCGACCGGGAGGCCTTCGCTCTCCAGCGCCTCGGCGAGCTCGGGATGTGGATCCCCTGCCTGGGGCAGGAGGCCGCCCAGATCGGCTCGGGCCGGGCGCTGGCTCCGGACGACCACGTGTTCCCCTCCTATCGGGAGCACGGTGTCGCCTGGTGCCGGGGCATCGCTCCCCTCACGCTCATGGGCATGCTGCGCGGCACCACGAACGGCGGCTGGGACCCCCGCGAGACCCGCTTCCACCTCTACACGATCGTCCTCGGCGCGCAGACGCTGCACGCTGTGGGCTACGCCATGGGGGTCCGCAGGGACGGCGACGACTCGGCCGTCGTGGCCTACTTCGGCGACGGCGCGGCGAGCGAGGGGGACGTCAGCGAGGCGTTCAACTTCGCGGCCGTGTTCGACGCGCCGGTCGTGTTCTTCTGCCAGAACAACCAGTGGGCCATCTCCCACCCTGTCGGACGGCAGAGCCGGGCGCCGATCTACCAGCGAGCCCGGGGCTTCGGCTTCCCCGGCGTACGGGTGGACGGCAACGACGTGCTGGCCTGCCTCGCCGTGACGAGGGCCGCGCTGCGGCACGTACGCTCCGGGGGCGGGCCGTTCCTCATCGAGGCGCACACCTACCGGATGGGCCCGCACACCACCTCCGACGACCCGGGCCGTTACCGGCCGGCCGAGGAGGTGGACGCGTGGCGGAAGAAGGACCCGATCGCGCGCATGCGGTCGTACCTGCTGCGGGAGGGCATGGCCGACGAGGCGTTCTTCGCCGAGGTCGACGAGGAGGGCGACCGCATGGCCCTCGAACTGCGCAACGGGGTCATCGCCATGCCGGACCCGCCGGTGGACGCGATGTTCGACCACGTCTACGCCGACCGGCACGCGCTGGTGGAGGAGGAGCGCGCCTGGTACGCCGCCTACCTCGACCGCTTCGACGAGCCCGGCGCCTGACCACCGGCGCCTCACGCGATCGGAGAGGGACCTCCGTCCCTGCCGTAATGCCTTGTCGAGCCGTGCCCTGGACGACCCACTGCACGTCATCGAGATCGCCGATCCGGACGAGTGACCACGGCCTCTACCGAGGGATCCCTGTAAGTCGGCCGGAACGACGGAAGGGCCTCAGCCGGTGCGGCGGGCGGCCAGGCCGTCCAGAAGGCACCGCAGGGCGAACTCGAAGCGCCGCTCGCTCTCGCGTTCCACGTCGACGTCGCCGGTGGCGGCCATCCGGCGGGCCAGCAGCGGGTATCGCCCGGTGACCTCGCGCAGGTAGCCGGCGGCCCGCTCGCTCCAGCCGGCGCCGCTCACACTCATGCGCGCCAGCGTGTCCCGCCAGGCGACCTCCGCGATGACCGCGCCGACCACGTGGTCGTTGACCGCCGCCATCGCCGCGTCGAGGTCCGCGTCGGCGAACCCGGCCCGGGCCAGCAGTCGCAGTCCGGCCTCGGCCAGCGCCAGAGCGTTCGGCCCGAGGTTCGGCCGGACCGTCAGCTCCGACAACGCCCACGGATGCCGCAGCAGCATCGCCCGGTTGCTGCGGGCCAGAGCGGCCAGTGCGTGCCGCCAGTCCGGCTCGTCCGGCTCGTCCGGCTCGGCGCGCACCTCCCCCAGCACCCGGTCCAGCGCCAGTTCCAGCAGGTCGTCCTTGGTGCGCACGTACCAGTACAGCGATCCGGCGGTGGGTGCACGTGACCGCGCTGGGCGCGGAGGCCGGCGCACCGCCTGTGATCTTCGTGCACGGCTCCACCAGCTGGGGGGACGACCCGGCGTACGGGTTCGCCGCGCAGGCTCCGCTGGCCGCCCGATTCCGGCTGCTACTCGTGGACCGGCGCGGGTACGGCGGCAGCCCCGACGCCGGAGAACGGTTCGCCGGCGACTACCTGGCCGACGCCGACGACGTCGATGAGCTGCTCGGCGAGGGCGCGCATCTGGTCGGCCACTCTTACGGCGCGGTCGGGGTCATGATCGCCGCGGCCCGACGGCCAGAAGCGGTTCGCTCGCTCACCCTCATCGAACCCGGCTGCTACCAGGCGGCGGCCGACCACCCGGCGGTGCCGCCGCGCTGCGCGCCAACCGCGCCGCCTACGCGAACCTCCCCGAGCTGACACCCGAGCAGTGGCTGCGGGCGGCCGCCGACTCCGCCGGAATGCGGCCACTGGAGGCGACCAAGCGGCGGCTGCGCGCGGCCGCCACCGTCCTGCGTGAACGCGTGTGCTGGGAGGCCGGCATCCCGCTCCTCGCCCTGCGGGCGGCCGGGTTCCCCAAGCTGGTCGTCTCCGGCACCTGGGAGAGCGGGCCCGAGCCCTATCGCGAGCGCGGCGGCGTCCCCCTCGTCGCGTGCGCTCGGGTCACCGCCGAACGGATCGGCGCACGCCACGTGTCGATCCCCGGCACCGGCCACTATCCCCATGTGGAAGCGCCGGAGAGACTGAACGAGATGCTCGCCGCCTTCTGGGACGAGGCCGCGGCCGTCTAGGGCCTGCTGGGAGCAGGCGTGAAAGTGATCGTCGACCGGGACCGCTGCGTGGCCGGCGGCCGGTGCGTCAGGCCGCGCCGCCGGAGCCGGCCCCGGCCCTAATCGAGGACCGGGTGCAGCATGCCGATCCGTACGAGTACGCCGGGAGACGCGTGCACGAGCGGACTGTGGCCGGGCGCGGGAAGGCCGGCCGCCTCGAGCAGTCCCTGCTCCAGCCCGGCGAGCCGGGCACGGTGCAGGGGCCAGCGTGGGTGTTCGACCTCCGCCGTCGCCAGACGGCCCGCCACGACCGTGAACAGCCGGTAGCGCTCGACCAGGAAGTCCGCGAGCCCATCGCGCTCGGCCTCGGTCATCGCGGCGCCGAGGTCGACGTCCGCGTCGCAGCGCGCCCCGGAGGGCCCCGGCCACCGGCGCCGGCAGCGGTAGCGGCGTCGCGCCCCCTCGCCGGTCACGGACATGTCCGACCAGTAGTACGGCAGCCGATACGTGGCCCGGGCGCCGAGCACGGCGGGCAGCCTCCCGGCGTCCAGCGACAGGAACCACAGGCCGCCCCTCCCCCGGGCGTCCCTGACGTACGTGCGCACGTTGGTCTCGGGGAAGCGCGACAGCCACGGCAGCGGCGGCAGGCCGGGCGGCCGCACGTCCCGCATCAGGAACGGCGTGAGCCCGACGTACGCGGACCCCTCGTAGGTGTCCACCGTGAGCCCGTCCGGCAGGAACGCCTGCACGAGTTCGGGCGGATACCTCCAGTGGATGAACGTGATGTCGGACCAGCGGTGGTACATCACCGGGTGATCGACCCGTCCCGACGGCATGAAGACCATGCCGCGGCCTCTACCCAGGACGCTACAGGTCGGTCACGATGATCTTGTCCAGGTTGCGTTCGGCGAGCGCGGTGATCGTGACGAACGGGTTGACGCCCGTGCTGCCGGGGATCAGGGAGCCGTCCACGACGTACAGGCCGGGGTAGCCGGGCAGGCGGCCGTACGCGTCGGTCGCCTGGCCGAGCACGCAGCCGCCGAGCGGGTGGTAGGTCAGGTCGTCGCCCCACACCTTGCCGACGCCGAAAAGGTCGGAGCGGTAGACCGTCCCCTCCTTCCTGTTGACGGCGTCGAAGACGGTCCTGGCCGCCTCGACGGACGGGCGGTTCTGCGCGGTCTGCCAGTTCAGGCCGACGGTGCCGGTGGTCTGGTCGAACACGAAGCCGCCCCGGTTCGGGTTCTTGGTGATCGCGAGATACAGGCTGATCCACAGCTCGACCCCGGCCGGGAACGGCGCGATCTCCGCGAACACCGGCGCGCTCGACGCCCAGTTGTCGATGCCGACGACCGGCATGCCCGACTGCAGAGCGCCGGTGGGGTTCCACACGTGGCCGGCCCTGGCGACCATCACGTTGCCGTTGTTGCCCCAGCCCCGGCCGACGGCGTCGGGCAGGTCGGGCAGCCTGCCCAGGGCCTTCATCGCGACGAGCAGCTTGCTCGTGCCGACGCTCCCGGCCGCGAAGAACACCCGGTCCGCGACCACCGACTTGGTGGCGACCGTCGCGCCGGAGGTGTCGGTCTGCACCATCTCGACCCGGTATCCGCGGCCGGCCGCGGGGGCGGACTCCGGTGACCGTGTGCAGCGGGCTGATGGTGAGCCTGCCAGTGGCCGCGGCCGCGGCCAGGTAGGTCTTGTCGAGGGACCGCTTCCCGTGGTTGTTGCCGTAGATGACCTCGCTCGCCAGCGCGGATCGCGGCACCCGGCCCGCCTGCTCCTGCTCCATGTAGTCGAAGTCGTAGACGTTCGGCACGAACGTGGTGGCGAAGCCGGCGCGGCGCGCGGCGTCGCGGCCGGCCCGCGCGAACCGGTAGCACTCGGCGGACTCGAACCAGGCGGGGTCGACCTCGTTCACGCCGAGGCCGGCGTTGGCGCGCGGGAAGTACGTCCGGTACATCTCGTCGGCGTCGACGCCGGGCAGGATCTCCTCGAAGTAGGCGCGCCTGGGGACGACGGCCATGCCGCCGTTGACGAGCGAGCCGCCGCCGACGCCACGCCCCTGGTACACCCGGATGCCGGGGAAGTCCTCCGCGTCGAGCACACCGGTGTACCTGTCGATGCCCCGGTCGACCGGCAGCCCCAGCAGATGGCCGACGGGCTGGGCCGTCCTCGTCCGCAGCCAGTAGGCGCGCCCGTCCGGGTTCAGCATGTCGCAGAAGATCCGGCCGTCCGCGCCGGGGGTGGTCCAGGCCCGGCCCATCTCCACGATGTGGGTGTCCACTCCGGCCCGCGTGAGCCGCAGCGCGGCCACCGCCCCGCCGTACCCGCTTCCGATGACGAGCGCGGGCACGCGGTCGCCGTCGGCGAGCGCGCGGTGCGGCGCCGCCGCGGCGGCCGTCCAGCGGCCCGGCACAGCGAGCACACCGACAGTGAAACCTGTTACAGCGAGGAAGCCGCGGCGCGTCAGCCCCGGCCGTAATCCTGACCGAAAAGCGGTTTTCACTGCGGCTGCACCCATGCGACGCTCCTCGCCCGGGCAAAACAAGAACCTGTTACAAGTAGGTGTACGCCTCCGAAGCCAGTCTGCCAAGGCCGCAGGTGACGGGCCCGGCCGTGACGCCGGGCCTGGGCGGTCACATGCCGCCATCTTGTGGAACTTTCGTCACAACCCAGCAAAAGTTCCGCCGTTTTGCCAAAACTATCTTCCCAAATCCCCAAAAGGCGCTTACCTTCGGGGCGATCACCGCTACGCGGCCGGTTTGTGAAGCGAACGCGTGCCCCATGACCGAGCCGGGCCGTACCGCACCGAGGGAAAGGAAGCTCCGCCATGCCCCCCAGGCGGCCGACCGATCGCGCCAGAAAACGGATCGCGCAGACCTGCGCCTTACTTTTGGCCTTCACGGGCCTGACCGTGCTCACCCCGGCCGCGCCCGCACAGGCGCATGCGGCGCCCATCGACGCCGCCGACTACCAGCGCGTGGAGCTGGCCAGGGGCGTCGCCGAGATGGGCGAGCCGATGACGATGACGGTGCTGCCCGACCTGTCGGTGCTGCACACCGCTCGGGAGGGAGTCCTGCGGCGCACCGACGCGCGCGGCGACACCACCGTGGTCGGCACGCTGAACGTCTACAGCCACGACGAGGAGGGGCTCCAGGGAGTCGCCGCCGACCCGGGCTTCGCGACCAACCGGTTCATCTACCTCTATTACGCTCCCCGTCTCGACACCCCCGACGGCGACGCCCCGGCCACGGCATCCGACTTCTCGGCCTGGAAGGGCGTGAACCGGCTGTCGAGGTTCACCGTCAAGCCCGACTGGACGCTGGACAAGGCCAGCGAGGTCAAGATCCTCGACGTGCCGGCCGACCGCGGCATCTGCTGCCATGTGGGCGGCGACATGGACTTCGACGCCGCCGGAAACCTCTACCTGTCGACCGGCGACGACAGCAACCCCTTCGACTCGTCGGGCTACTCCCCGCTCGACCAGCGGCCCGACCGCAACCCGGCGTACGACGCCCAGCGCACCTCGGGCAACACCAACGACCTGCGCGGCAAGATCCTCCGGATCAAGGTCAAGCCGGACGGGACCTACGACATCCCCGAGGGCAACCTGTTCCCGCCGGGCACCCCGGACACCCGGCCCGAGATCTACGCGATGGGCTTCCGCAACCCGTTCCGGCTGAGCGTCGACAAGGCCACCGGCGTCGTCTACGTGGGCGACTACGGCCCCGACGCCGGCACCGCCGACCCCAACCGGGGGCCGAGCGGCCAGGTCGAGTTCAACCGGGTCGCCCGCCCCGGCAACTACGGCTGGCCCTACTGCACGGGCACCAACACGCCGACCGAGACCTACAACGCGTTCACCTTCCCCTCCGGTCCTTCCGGGGCGAAGTACGACTGCGCCGGCGGCCCGGTCAACGCCTCCCCGCGCAACACCGGGCAGCGCACGCTGCCGCCCGCCCAGCCCGCGTGGATCAGGTACGGCGGCGACGCCGGCTCCCCGCCCGAGTTCGGCGGCGGCTCCGAGTCCCCCATGGGCGGGCCGGTCTACCACTACGACGCCGCCCTCAACTCCGCGGTCAAGTTCCCCCAGGACCTGGACGGCCACCTCTTCGTCGGTGAGTTCGGCCGCAAGTGGATCAAGGCGATCGACGTGCAGGCCGACGGGACGCGCGGCGACATCGTCGGCTTCCCGTGGACCGGCACGCAGGTGATGGACCTGGCGTTCGGCCCGGACGGCGCGCTCTATGTGCTCGACTACGGCACCGGCTACTTCAACGGCGACGCCAACTCGGCGCTGTACCGCTTCGAGTACATCAAGGGCCGTGACCGGTCCCCGATCGCGGTGGCCAAGGCCGACAAGACCTCGGGCAAGACGCCTCTCACGGTCACGTTCTCCTCGGCCGGCTCCGCCGACCCCGAGGGCGCCACGCTCGCGTACTCCTGGGACTTCGGCGACGGCACCACCTCCACCGAGGCGAACCCGGTCAAGACGTACGACAAGGACGGCACGTACACCGCGACGCTCACGGTGCGCGACCCCGCGGGCAACAGCGGCAGCGCCAGCGTGGTCGTCACGGCGGGCAACACCGCGCCGACCGTGACCATCGAGACGCCCACGGCGGGCAGCCTGTTCCAGTGGGGCGACTCGGTCCCCTTCAGGATCAAGGTCACCGACCCCGAGGACGGCGACGTCGACTGCGCGAAGGTCAAGATGACCTACGTGCTGGGCCACGACAGCCACGGCCACCAGATCACCTCCAAGAACGGCTGCTCGGGCGAGCTGACCATCCCCGTGGACGGCGAGCACGACGACGCGGCGAACATCTTCGCGGTGTTCGACGCCGAGTACACCGACAAGGGCGGGCTGACCACCCACACCCAGCACATCCTGCAGCCGCGGCACCGCCAGGCCGAGCACTACGCGGCCTCCTCCGGCGTCAACCCGATCAGCAAGTCGCAGGCGCACGGCGGCAAGACGGTCGGCGACATCAACAACGGCGACTGGATCTCCTTCAAGCCCTACGAGCTGAGCAAGGCCAAGGGGATCGCCGCCCGCGTCTCCTCCGGCGGGAAGGGCGGCACCATCGAGGTGCGCGCGGGCTCGCCGACCGGCACCCTGCTGGGCAAGGTGAGCGTGCCGGTCACCGGAGGCTGGGAGACGTTCGTCGACGTCTCCGCGCCGCTGGCGAACGCCCCGGCGGGCACGACCGAGCTCTACCTGTTCTTCAAGGGCAACGACGGCGCGCTGTTCGACGTGGACGACTTCACGCTGACGGCCGAGCCGCCCGCGGGCGGGAGCCCGGGACCGATCGTCAACGCCGGCGGCCTGTGCCTCGACGTCGCGGGCGCCAACACGGCCAACGGCACCAGCGTGCAGCTCTACCAGTGCAACGACACCGGAGCCCAGGTCTGGAGCGTCAACGGCTCCACGCTCCGCTCGCTCGGCAAGTGCCTCGACGTGTCCAACGGCGGCACCGCCGACGGCACGCGGGTGCAGATCTGGGACTGCGTCGCGAACGTCGGCGCGCAGGTCTGGACGATCGGGACGGACGGCACCATCAAGAACCCGCAGTCGGGCAAGTGCCTCGACGCCTCGAACACCGGGCAAATGGTCATCAAGACCTGTGACGGCAGCAACGCGCAGAAGTGGACGACCTCCACGGCCCCGGGCGGCGGCGCCGAGGGCGAGGTCCTGGTCTTCTCGCGTACGGCCGGCTTCCGGCACGACTCGATCCCGGCGGGCATCCAGGCCATCAAGGACCTGGGCTTCAAGGTCACCGCGACCGAGGACCCCGCCGTCTTCACCGCCCAGAACCTGGCCAAGTACAAGGCCGTGGTGTTCCTCAGCACCACGGGCGACGTGCTGAACGACGCCCAGCAGGCGGCCTTCGAGTCGTACGTCAAGGCGGGCGGCGGCTACGTGGGCATCCACGCGGCGGCCGACACCGAGTATGACTGGCCGTTCTACGGCGGCCTGGTCGGGGCGTGGTTCGCCTCGCACCCGGCGGTCCAGAAGGCGACCGTGAAGGTGGAGGACCGGGCCCACCCGGCGACCGCCCACCTCGGCTCGCAGTGGACCCGCACCGACGAGTGGTACGACTACCGCTCCAACGCCCGCACCACCGCGCACGTGCTGGCCACGCTGGACGAGAAGTCCTACTCCGGCGGCAGGATGGGCGAGGACCACCCGATCGCCTGGTGCAAGGAGTACCAGGGCGGCCGGTCGTTCTACACGGGCGGCGGGCACACGCCGGAGTCCTTCTCCGAGCCGGAGTTCCGGCAGCACCTGCTCGGCGGCATCAGGTACGCCATGGGCGACCTGAAGGCCGACTGCCGTCCCGAGACCGGCTACACGACGCTCTACAACGGCAACACCACCGGCTGGCAGCAGGCCGGGCCCGGCGGATTCACCAACGCCGACGGCACCCTGACCTCGCACGGCGGCCTGGGGCTGTTCTGGTACAAGGCGAAGGAGTTCCACTCCTACTCGCTCAAGCTCGACTGGAAGATGCGCGGCGACGACAACGCGGGCGTCTTCGTGGGCTTCCCCGCCTCGGACGACCCGTGGTCGGCGGTCGACAACGGCTACGAGATCCAGATCGACGCCACGGACGTTCCCGAGAAGACGACCGGGTCGGTCTACGGCTTCCAGTCGGCGGACCTCAAGGCCAGGGACGCCGCGCTCAACCCGCCGGGGCAGTGGAACACCTACGAGCTCCGCGTGGAGGGCGAGCGCCTGCAGATCTTCCTGAACGGCGTGAAGATCAACGACTTCACCAACACCGACCCGAAGCGGTCCCTCCAGCAGGGCTACGTGGGCATCCAGAACCACGGCGACGGCGACGAGGTGGCGTTCCGGAACATCCGCATCAAGGAGCTCGGCCCGGCGGAGGGCGACGTCACCGTCCAGGCCGAGAGCTGGACCGAGGCGAAGGGCGTCGACACCTACCCGCACGCCCCCGCGCACGGCGGCACCGTGCTCGGCTACGTCAACCCCGGCGACTGGGCGGCGTACGACGGCGTGGACCTCACCGGCGTCACCCGGTTCACGGCGCGGGTGGCCTCGCCCAACCCGAGCGGCGGCTTCGAGATCCGGACCGGTTCCCCGACCGGCCCCGTGCTCGGCAGCGTCACCGTCCCGAACACCGGCGGGTGGGAGTCGTACGCGGACGTCTCCACGGCGCTCACGAACGTCCCCTCCGGGAGCGTGAAGCTCTACCTGGTGTTCACCGGGGCCGACTTCGACGTGGACGACTTCACGCTCGTCCGCGCCCCGAAGGACGCGAAGGCGCCCGTGACGACGGCCACCGTCGATCCGGCGGAGCCGGCGGGCGGCTGGTTCACCGGTCCGATCTCGGTCACGCTGAAGGCCGCCGACGAGGCGAACGGCAGCGGGGTCGACAAGACCGAGTACCAGCTCGACGGCGGCGCCTGGACCGCCTACACCGGCCCGGTCGTGGTCTCGGGCGACGGTTCGCACACGCTGGCCTACCGCTCGGCCGACAAGGCGGGCAACGTCGAGGACGCCAAGACCCTGACGGTCAAGGTGGACGCGACGGCGCCGACGACCACCGCGACGGTCGCTCCGGCGAACGGCGACGGCTGGTACAACGGTGCGGTCCCGGTGACCCTGGCCGCGACGGACTCCACGTCCGGCGTGGCGAAGACCGAGTACTCGATGGACGGCGGCGCCTGGACGGCGTACACCAAGACGGTCGACGTCACCGGTGAGGGGCAGCACGAGCTGCGCTACCGCTCGGCGGACAAGGCGGGCAACGTCGAGGACATCAAGGCCGTGACGGTCAAGATCGACACGAAGGCCCCGACCGTCGTCGTCTCCGGTGTCGCGAACGGCCGGCAGTACGGCGACAGCCAGGACCTGACCATCGCCTGGACGGCCACCGACAGCGGCTCCGGGATCAAGACGGTCACCGGCACGCTGGACGGCCAGCCGGTCCAGTCCGGCACGGTCAGGGCGCTGTACGAGCTGGCCCTGGGCGAGCACACGCTCACCGTCACCGCGGTCAACAAGGCCGGCAACCGAACCGAGCAGACGGTGAAGTTCTCCGTCGTCACCTCGACGGACGACATCTCCGCTCTGATCGACCGCTTCGAGGCCGCCGGGAAGCTCACGGGCAAGAACGCCCACAGGCTCCAGACCAACCTGGTGACCGTCCGCGACGCGGAGAACAAGGACAAGAAGACCGACAAGATCGTGAAGGAGCTGGAGAAGTTCAAGGACGTCGCCGGTGACAAGAAGGTCGTCGCCGACGACCAGGTCAGGGCCACGATCCTGCGCGACGCCGACGCACTGATCGTTCAGTACGGCGGCACGCCGAAGAACTGACCGTGAGTGGGGCACGGCGCCGACGGTGAGTCGGGCCGAGGCCCCCGGGGCGCCGGGCGACCGGAAGGAGACCCGGCGCCCCGCCGAATCAACAGGGTGCCCCGCGACACCGGTCGCGGGGCACCCTCTTCCGTTTCGGGCCCGCCCGCGTCAGGTCCCCGCGAAGCGGGAGTACTCCGGGCGGAGTAGCCGTACGGCGGACGGAGCAGGCCCGAGGTGCCTGTGGCCGGCGACACGGCGGTTGGCGCCGGGGGGACAGCAGCGCGTCCCCGGCGGTCACCGCGCGGCGCAGCTCGGCCGGTTCGACGTCCTTGGTCCACCTCGCGCCCGACGCCGGAGAGCGGCTGACCGCTACGAGAGCGGCCTCGTACGACCCGGCGGCTGAGGTCTCGCTGTCAGGCCGCCGTGAGGGCGGATTCGATGCTGCGGCACCGTGCGGCGCCGTGCGCGAAATCGGTCACGCCAGGCGTGCCGCCCTCGCGCAGGTCGCTCAGGAACCGCGTGTTCATGATTCGCGGCCTGCTTTCTCTGTAGACGGCTTCGGGGTGCGCTCGCTGTCCAGCAGAGCCATGAGGGATGCGGCGTACCGGGTGCCGGCCGCCGCCCCGGCCGGGATGGCCTCGTCGATCGCGCGGAGGTCCGTGTCGGTCAGGGCGACGTCGGCCGCGGCCAGGGCCTCCTCGACGCGGTGCGGCCGGCGGGCGCCCAGGACGGCCACGATGGTGCCGCGCTCGTGGCTCTGGGCGACGACCCAGGCGGTGGCGAGTTGCGCGACGCTGATGCCGTGCGCGTCGGCGAGCGGCCGCAGCCTCTCGACGAGAGCGAGGTTCGTGGCGAGATTGCCGGGGTGGAAGCGGGGCAGCCAGTGGGCGCGCGGGTCCTCTCCGGCGGGTCGCCGGTAGGTGCCGGTGAGCAGGCCGTGTGCGAGTACCCCGTAGGCGGTGACGCCGATCCCCAGCTCGCGGCAGGTATCCAGGATGCCGTTGGTTTCGGGATCACGGCTGAACAGGGAGTATTCGATCTGCACATCGCAGATCGGGTGCACGGCATGGGCACGGCGGATGGTCTCCGGGCCCACCTCGGAGAGACCGATGTGGCGCACGTACCCGGCCTGGACCAGCTCGGAGATCGCGCCGATCGTGTCCTCGATCGGGGTGTCGGGGGCGAGACGGGCGGGGCGGTAGATGTCGACGTGGTCGGCGCCGAGGCGGCGCAGCGAGTAGGCGAGCGCGTTCTTGACGTGGGCGGGGCGGCCCTCGATGCCGACGAAGGCTCCGTCGGGGCCGCGCAGGCCGCCGAACTTGACGCTGAGGAGCACCTTGTCGCGATCGCCGGGTCGCAGGGCGCGGCGGATGAGGTCCTCGTTGTGGCCCATGCCGTAGAAGTCGGCGGTGTCGAGGAGGGTGACGCCGGCGTCGAGGGCCGTGCGGATCGTGGCGATGGCGTCGGCCTCGTCGGCGGGGGCGGTGTGGTCGGACATGCCGGCGCAGCCCAGCGCGATAGGGGCGACCCGGGGGCCGCCGGTTCCAAGATGTCGGGTGTGCATGACGCCTCCTGTGGGGCGAGAAGCATGGACGCCGCCGACAGTGCCGCTGCGAACGCAGCCGTCTGTTAGCGTTGATATTTCAACACTAGAAAGAGGCTTGTTGATATGTCAACACGAGATGGAGAGGCCGCAGCATCGAACGAGGCCGTGACCGGCGTCGCATCGGAGCCCGTCGACTTCTGGGCGGCCTTCAAGCGCGCCCATGAGGTCGTCCGGGCCCGCGTGATCGCGGACACCGCCGAGGCGGCGGGCCTGTCCGAGCCCGACCTGGCGATCCTCGTCAACCTCGGCAAGGCGGGAGGCGCGCTGCGCCAGAGCGAGCTCGCCGCGTCGCTCGGCTGGGATCGCACCCGCATCTCGCATCAGCTCACTCGCATGAGCACCCGCGGACTCGTCACCCGCGAACGCGCCGGCGGTGTCATCGTCACCCTCACCGACAGTGGGCGCGCCGCGATCACCGCCGCGCTTCCCGGCCTGGACGCCGCGGTACGCCGCCACTTCACCGACAAGCTCTCCGCACAGGAGATCGAAACGCTGGCCGCCGTGTTCAGCCGGCTCTGACGTGCTCCCGGCTGGAGACCGGAGCAGTGCGGACGATTCCGGACAGCGGAGCATGCGGTCCCTCGGCAACTCCCGGCCGTCGGCGGCAGTGGACCTCGCACGTCAAGATCTTTTTCTTGCATACTAAATTCAAGTATTGACCTAAGTATCGAAGGCGATCATTCTCTGGTCAGGGCTCGTCCCCGTTCACCCCCCGAAGAGAGATCGCCATCATGAGAAAGCGTTCGACGATCCATCCCGCGCGCCGCGCCCTGACGGCCGTGCTCAGCGCACTGGTCCTGGTCGTGGCCTGCGTCGTCGCGGCGACGGCCGTGTCCTCGCCGGCCACGGCCGCACCCGCCCTGCTGTCGCAGGGCAAACCCGCGACCGCCTCGTCCACCGAGAACGCCGGCACACCGGCGTCGGCCGCCGTCGACGGGAACACCGGCACCCGGTGGTCCAGTGCGTTCGGCGACCCGCAGTGGCTCCAGGTCGACCTCGGGACCACGGCGACGCTGAGCCAGGTCACCCTCAACTGGGAGGCCGCCTACGCCACGGCCTTCAAGATCCAGGTGTCGGCCGACGCCACCACCTGGACCGACGTCTACTCCACCACCACCGGCGCCGGCGGCACGCAGACCCTCAACGTCACCGGCACCGGCCGGTACGTCCGGGTCTACGGCACCGCCCGCGCCACCGCGTACGGCTACTCCCTGTGGGAGTTCCAGGTCTACGGCACGACGTCCGGCACCGCCTGCGGCACGGCCGACGCCGCCCAGGGCAGGCCCGCGACCGCCTCCTCCGCCGAGAACGCCGCGACGCCCGCGTCCGCGGCGGTGGACGGCAACGGCGCGACCCGCTGGTCCAGCGCGTTCGGCGACCCGCAGTGGCTTCAGGTGGACCTGGGCTCCGTCAAGACGATCTGCAAGGTCGTCCTGGCGTGGGAGGCGGCCTACGCGACGGCCTTCAAGATCCAGGTGTCCGACAACGCCTCCACCTGGACCGACGTCTACTCCACCACCACCGGCACCGGCGGCACGCAGACCCTAAACGTCACCGGCTCGGGCCGGTACGTCCGGATGTACGGCACCGCCCGCGCCACCGCGTACGGCTACTCGCTGTGGAGCTTCACCGTGAACACCACGGGCGGCTCGACCGATCCGACGACCCCGCCGCCCGACGCCTTCTGGGGCGACACCTCCAACATCCCCGCGCCCAGGAACGTCGTCATGGTCAAGATCCTCAACCGGACCAACGGCCAGTATCCCGACTCGCAGGTCTACTGGAGCTACAACGGCCAGGTCCACTCGATCGCCGAGCAGCCCTACTTCGACATGCCGGCCAACACGGCGGGCCGGATGTACTTCTACCTCGGCTCCCCCAACAGCCAGTACTACGACTTCATCGAGTTCACCGTCGGGCCCTCGGTCTTCAACGGCAACACGACCCGGGTGGACGCGTTCGGGCTGAAGCTCGCGATGCGCCTGCATGCCCGCGACGGCTACGACGTGGCGGTCGGCGAGGACTACGCCACCTTCGCCGAGTCCCGCGCGGCGACGTTCCAGCGGTTCATCGACGAGGTGCCTGCCGAGTTCAAGCCGCTGGCCCAGGTGCAGGCGCCGTACCGCATCCCGGCTCCGGGCAGCGCGTCGATCTTCCAGCCCGGCGGGGCGTACGCGAACTACTTCACCGGCTACGCCGCCCAGCAGGGCGTGACGGCGACGACCTCACAGGTCACCGGGTGCGCCGGACCGCTCGCCGAGGCCCCGAAGATGTGCGCGGCGCTGAACCGGCACGTCGCCGGGCTGTCCGACGCCCAGCAGTCCGACCCCGCGAACTACTACAAGGCCGCCCCGGCGAACTACTACGCGAAGTTCTGGCACGACCACGCCATCGGCAAGCTCGCCTACGGCTTCCCCTACGACGACTACGCGGGCCAGTCCTCGTTCATCTCGCACGGCGACCCGCAGTGGCTGCTGGTCGCGGTCGGCTGGTAGCGCAGGCAGGAGACGCCATGAAGCACACCCTTCCGTTCCCGCGCGGCTCGCTCTCGCCCTGGCGGTGGCGCTGGCGCTGCTCGCGAGCGTCGTCGCCGGGCCCGCCCACGCCGCACCCGTCCTGCTGTCTCAGGGCAAGACCGCGACGGCCTCGTCCAGTGAGAACGCCGGCACTCCCGCCTCGGCAGCGGTGGACGGCGACACCGGCACCCGGTGGTCCAGCGCGTTCGGCGACCCGCAGTGGCTCCAGGTCGACCTCGGGACCACGGCGACGCTGAGCCAGGTCACCCTCAACTGGGAGGCCGCCTACGCCACGGCCTTCAAGATCCAGGTGTCGGGCGACGCCACTACCTGGACCGACGTCTACTCCACCACCACCGGCACCGGCGGCGTACAGAACCTCACCGTGACCGGCTCGGGCCGATACGTCCGTCTGTACGGCACCGCCCGCGCCACCGGCTACGGCTACTCCCTGTGGGAGTTCCAGGTCTACGGCACCACCGGCACGTCCTCGGGCTGCGCCGGCCCCAACGCCGCGCTGAACCGGCCCGCGACCGCCTCGTCGACCGAGAACGCCGGGACGCCCGCGTCGGCGGCGGTGGACGGCGACCCCGGCACCCGCTGGTCCAGCGCCGCCGCCGACCCGCAGTGGCTCCAGGTGGACCTCGGCTCGGCCACGACGATCTGCAAGGTCGTCCTGACCTGGGAGGCGGCCTACGCCACGGCCTTCAAGATCCAGGTGTCCGACAACGCCTCCACCTGGACCGACATCTACAGCACGACCACCGGCACCGGCGGCACGCAGGCCCTCGACGTCACCGGCTCGGGCCGGTACGTCCGTCTGTACGGCAC
This sequence comes from Microbispora sp. GKU 823, assembly GCF_002027145.1. NCBI lineage: Bacteria > Bacillati > Actinomycetota > Actinomycetes > Streptosporangiales > Streptosporangiaceae > Microbispora > Microbispora sp. GKU 823. The sequence goes on from NZ_MWJN01000016.1 coordinate 16,837, forward strand.
CGCCCGCGCCACCGGCTGGGGCTACTCGCTGTGGGAGTTCGCCGTCCACACCAGCGGAGGCGGCACCACCGACCCGCCGGGCGGGACGCCGATCTCGGCGTACAAGCAGGTGACGGCCTCGTCCTGGGAGGGCGGCAACGCTCCGGCGGCGGCGCTCGACGGGCGGACGACGACCCGCTGGTCGAGCCAGTACTCCGACGACCAGTGGCTGCGGGTGGACCTCGGCGGCGCCGGGCACATCACCGGCGTCACGCTCAACTGGGAGTCCGCGTACGCCACGGGTTACCGGATCGAGGTGTCCGCCAACGGCACGTCGTGGACGCCGATCTACACCACGACCAGCGGCAGGGGCGGCGTCGAGAACCTGAACGTCACGGGCGACGGCCGCTACGTCCGCTTCGTCGGCACGGCCCGCGCGACGGGCTACGGCTACTCGCTGTGGGAGTTCCAGGTCTTCGGCACCGTGGACACGGCGGCCACGACCGCTCCCCTGCTGTCCCCGCCCACCAAGGCCCCGGCGACCACCGGCCAGTTCGCGCTGTCCGCCCCCGCCGACAAGGCCATGATCACCGACACCCGGCGGCCCGCGTTCTCCTGGGCGGCCGTCTCCGGCGCGGCGCGCTACGAGGTCTGGCTGAACGTCAGCCGCACCGACTACGACTTCACCGCCTCGGGCAACCTGATCGACCTCTACACCAAGGTCGCCGAGCCGACCGGCACGAGCTACACGCCCACCTGGGACATCCCCGACCGGTGGACGTACAAGTGGTTCGTCGTCGCGGTGAGCGGGTCGGGCGCCAGGACGACGTCGAACATCCGCACCTTCAGCGTCTACCTGCCCGACATCGAGCAGGTCGCCGACGGCGTCCCGATCGTCAACGGCGCCCGCGACCTCAACAAGAACGGCACGATCGAGCCGTACGAGAACTGGCGGCTGCCCGTCGAAACCCGAGTCAACGACCTTCTCGGCAGGATGACCCCCGAGGAGAAGGCGTACCAGATGTTCTACAACGCCCAGACCTACCCGCTCTCGGGCTGGCACTTCGGCCCGGCGTTGCCGAACGACCTGCACGCCGTCCTGCTGGGCGCGTCCGGAACCCGGCTCGGCATCCCGCCGGTCTCGGCGGGCGACACCATCGCCGGATACCAGACCACCTATCCCCTGCAGAGCGCGCTCGCGGCGGGCAAGGACTACGCGCTCGACTACAAGCTCGGCGACATGCAGCGCCGCGAGGAGCTGGAGGTCGGGGCGCGCGGCGTGCTCGGCCCGCTCGCCGAGGTCGGCACCAAGGTCCTCTATCCCCGCATCCAGGAGGGCAACGGCGAGAACGCCGACGTCGCGGCCGCCCAGGTCCGCGCGCTGGTGGCCGGGCTCCAGGGCGGCCCCGAGCTCAACCCGGCCTCCGTGCTGGCGACCGTCAAGCACTGGCCGGGCGAGGGCGCGGGCGGCGAGGCCGGGATCACCTACGACGCGGTGACGATCAAATACCACATGATCCCGTTCAGGGCCGCGATGGAGGCCGGCGCGGTCAACATCATGCCGGGGTACGCCGGGAGCTCCTACCTCGACCCGGGCGGCTCGGGCGCGGGCGACAGCAAGCCGATCCTCGACTACCTGCGGAACAACCTCGGCTACACCGGGCTCATCACCACCGATTGGCTGCCGTCCTCGGTCTGGGTCAAGGCCGCCAACGCCGGCTCCGACGTGATGGGCGGGGCCGACCCCGGAGCCACCGGGTTCACGATGGCGACCTTCCTGGCAAACGTCCCGATCGCGCGGATCAACGACGCGGTGACCCGGATCCTGCGCCTGAAGTTCACGCTCGGCGTGTTCGAGCGCCCGTACGGCGACCCGGTGAACGGTCCCTACCGCTTCCACCAGCCGTCGTACGTCGCGCTCGCCAACCAGGCCGCCCGGGAGTCCGTCACGCTGCTCAAGAACAACGGCGTGCTGCCGCTGAAGCTCAAGGCGGGCGACAACGTCGTGGTCGCCGGTCCGCGGGCCACCGACGGATCGGCCTGCTGCATCTGGACGAGCTTCTTCCACCAGGAGTACGGCTCGCAGACACTGCTGGACGCGGTCAAGGCGCGGGCGGCCACCGCGGGCGTCAACGTCTACCAGGACACCGGGCCTTCGCCCAAGCTCGCGATCGTGGCCGTGGGCGAGCCGACCTACACGCACGCCACCGCGTGGGTGAAGGAGCAGCCCCAGTTGCCCGCCGACCAGCTGGCCGTCATCCAGAACTTCAAGAACCAGGGCATTCCGGTGGTCGTCGTGCTGACCCTTCCCCGGCCCATCGTCATCAGCGAGTGGAACGGCCTGGCCGACGCCATCGTGGTGACGTACCGGGGCGGTGAGGAGGTCGGCCCGGCCACGGCCTCGCTGCTGTTCGGCGACTACACGCCGCGCGGCCGCCTGCCGTGGCAGCTCCCGCGTAGCCTCGACCAGATCCTCAAGCCGGGCGGCGGCGACGTGCTCGCCGACGCCGTCGAGGACTGGAACCTCCCCTACGACCTGGGGGCCACTGCCGCCCAGCGGTCGGAGATCCGGGCCCGCATCGACGCGGGCCAGACCGTCCCCACCACCTACGGCAACCCTCTCTATCCGTACGGAGCCGGGCTGCAGGGCTGGTCGTGACGCCGGCCTCAGACTGAGGTCGGCAGCGGCCCGCCGTGCCAGGTCATGGCGTCGCCCAAGGCGGCGAGGAGATCCACCTCGCCGCCTTCGGCCTCGGCGTAGGCACGGTGGAGGTTGAGCACCAGGCGCTCGGCGTCCGCCCATCCGGCGAACTCGCCCAGGTCGGCCGCCTGCGCGGCGGCCAGCGGGGTGAGCCCGTTCTCACGTCCCGCCCGGGCGGCGTCGAGGACGAATCGGTAGTAGCGCTCGTGCGCGGCCAGGATCTCCGGCAACTCGGAGGCGGTGGCGAGCGGCCCGTGTCCCGGCACGACGTGCTCGGGTTCGAAGGCCGCCAGCCAGTCCAGCGACCGCAACGCCCCCTCAAGCGACCCCATCAGCACCAGCGGCGTGAGCCCGTTGAACAGCAGGTCCCCGGCGAACAGCACCCGTTCGCCGGGAAGCCACGCCACCACGTCCCCGGGGGTGTGCGCGGCGTGGCCGGGGTGCCGCAACTCGACGCGGCGCGCCCCGAGATGGACGGTCAACTCGGAGGTGAACACCACCGTCGGCGGGCGGCGCGTCACGTGTCCCCAGTCGGGCACCGGCGTCCACACCGGCGGGCAGCCGTCGATGATCGGATCGGCCAGCAACGCCTCTCTCATCGCCGCATGCCCGAAGACGACCGTGTCGTCCGGGAGCAGGCTGTTTCCGTAGCAGTGGTCCCCGTGCTGGTGGGTGTTCACCGCCATCCGGACCGGGGCATCGCCGGTCGCCTCGGCGACCGCGCCGAGAAACCGCCGGGTGCGCGCCTCGGTCGCGCAGGTGTCGACGATCAGCACGCCGCCGTCGCCCGCCACGGCTCCGGCGTTGTTCACCCACCAGGTGCCGTCCGGCTGCACCCAGGCGAAGATCCCCGGCCCCACCTCGTGCAACCCCGCCTCGTGCAGCCCTGCCCGGTCGGCCCGCTCCACCACGCTCACGATCCCTCTCGTCGGCGTCCTACCCCAGGGGACCCTACCGACGGCCTCCCCGCCACAGCGAGCCGGCCGCGACAGGCCGGTTCGCGTCAACTCCGGCCGTACAGGGCCGGCAGGTCGATCAGGTGCACATCGGGTGAGGCGCTCGCCTGGGCCACCGCCTTGTCGTTGAATCCGGTGCCGCTGAAGCAGACGAGACGGGTACGCGTGGTGTCGTAACGGCCGGACGCGGCGATCAGGTCGCGGATGTGCTGGAGGCGTTCGATGTGGGCGATTCCCATCGTGTCGTTCCATTTGGCTTCGCCGACGGCCAGGAGCGGCGGTTTGCCGCCGTCGGCGATGCCGATCACGGCCACGTCCACCTCGTGACCGGTTCTGGCTTTGGAATCGTGGACGACACCGTGACCGACGCGGGCAGGCAGCCCGCCGAACAGGTCGGGATCGGCGTGATGCAGCGACCACTCGCGGCAGATCTGCTCGAAATGCGGGCCGAGGACATTGCTGACGAAGCGGCGGCGGCTGGCCTGCCAGACCCGGGCGGCGCTGCCCGGTCGCTCCAGCTGGTCCCAGACCGGCCGCATGATGGCGTGATAGAAGCGGATCAACGGCTCGGAGATGCGGTACGTGGCGCGGTTGTCCCGGAAAACGTCCGAATCGCGATGCAACAGGCCCGCGTCTTCGAGGACGTTGATCGGATGCGCGATGTCCGTCGCCTTGCGCTCCAGGTAGCCGGCCATGCCCCCGCGCGTGGCGTTGCCGTCGGCCACGGCCGCCAGGACGGACAGATACAGGGCGCTGTCACGCAGGTCCGGCTCCTCGGCCAGTAGGTAACGGGCTTCACGGAACAGGGGCGTCTCCGGGTTGAGCACGGTGCGAACCACCCAGTCGTCGAAGTCTTCCGGTCCCACCGGGGTGTCACCCCGTGCGAACTCGCGACGATAGGCGGGTGTGCCGCCGACAACCGCGTTGACCTTGAGAGCCAGCGCCGGATCGGAGATCCCCCAGAACTCGGCGGCCAGACGGTGGTCGAGCGGACGGACGAGCAGTTCCAGTCCCGCCCGTCCGCGCAGCGGCGCGTTGCCGGACAACAGCCGGCCCATGAAGGACAGGGCCGAACCACACAACAACAGACGCGTACGGGATGCGGTGCGCTGATCCCGCATCGGCCGGAACGCCTCCTGGATGAGGGAAGGCAGCTCCGGGTTCGCCCGTGCGAGGTACGGAAACTCGTCGATCACTACGGGGGTCGGCCGCTCGGTGCCAAGAGCGAGGAGTGCGTCGAGGGCTTCGGACCAGTCGGCGAAATGGTAGGGGGTGGCAGGGCGGGCATGGGCGGTCAGCGCGGCGCTCAAACGGCGCAGCGATTCGGCATCGGCCGCCTCGGTCGCTCCGAAGTAGAAGCCGCCTGCGGCACGACACGCGGCGTCCAGCAGGAAGGTCTTGCCCTGGCGACGTCGCCCGGAGACCACGCCGAGAGTCGCGCCCGGTTGCTCGTCAGTGATGAACCGCGTCAGGGCGGCCCATTCGTAGTCGCGGTCGAACATCTCGACCGGCTTGTCCATGCGCACCCTCACAGATCTAGGACTACGGTTCTATAAACTGTAGTCCTATAAGAGCACCGGCTCTGTAGCGTTCGGCCACGCTACGACCGGACACGCGTGCACGGTCGACGGCTTACCGGTGCACGGTGAGGACGATCTTGCCGATCTGGGTGCCGGACTCCATGTGCCGGTGGGCCTCCACGACCTCCTCCAGCGGGAACAGGCGGTCCACCACCGGGCGGAAGGCGCCCGCGCGCAGGCCCGAGGTCACGAAGGCGACGGCGCGGCGCAGCCGACCGGGGTCCCTGGTGATCTCCAGCACCGTGTACGTGCGCATGTTCAGCGCGGGCATGCCCAGGTCGAACCCCGGGTAGGGCGTCGGCCGCCCGCTCTGCGCACCCCACAGCAACAACGTCCCGCCGGGGGCGACGACCCTGGCCAGTTCCGTCACGCCCGGTCCGGCGACGGCGTCGAAGACGTACTCGGCGCCCCTGCCGGCGGTCAGTTCCAGCACGCGCCCCGCGACGTCCTCCTCTTCGGAGACGACGACCTCGGCCGCGCCCTCCTCGATCAGCCGCTGTCGCTTGGCGCGGGTGCGGGTGACGGCGATCGGCGTGGCCCCGACGCGGCCGGCCGTGTGGATCGCGGCCAGCCCGACGCTGCTGGACGCCGCGGTGATCACCGCCACGTCCCCCGCCCGCATGCCGGCCACCTCCACCATGGCGCCGTAGGCCGTGAGGTAGGGCATCCACACGGCCGCACCGGTGACCACGTCCATTCCGTCGGGGCGGGACAGGAGCGCGGACGCCGGCACGATCGCCCGCTCGGCGTAGACGCCGTAGTCGTTCTGGGAGAAGAAGCCCGGCAGGACGCTGACCGCCTGCCCCACCGCGAACCCGGCCACCTCCGGGCCGACCGCCTCCACCACGCCGGCCGCCTCGGTGCCGAGCGTGGCGGGCAGATGCTTCACCGGTTCGATGTACCGGCCGGACCGGAACAGGATCTCGGCCCTGTTGACGCCGACCGCCTCCACCCGGATCCGCACCTCGCCCGGCCCCGGCTCGCCCGGCTGCAGGTCGTCCAGCCGCAGCACCTCGGCCCCGCCGATCTCGTGGAACCGCACAGTCTTGGACATGTCGTCGTCCTCCGTTCGTCCGCGGCCCACTCTGCGACAGAAGTACGATCGGTGTCAAACTTTGATGGATGTCGTACCATCAGTGCCCATGGGACGTACGCCGCCGCATCCAGAGGTGTCACAGTTCGACCTCCAGCAGGTGCTGGAGGCCCTCGTCGATCCGGTGCGCCGGAGCATCGTCGTGCAACTCGACGCTTCCGGTGTGGACATCCCCTGCGGCGGCTTCGACATCCCGGTCAGCAAGTCCACCGCGACCCACCACTTCAACGTGCTGCGCGAGGCGGGCCTGATCCGGCAGTACTACGTCGGGACGTCGCGGATGAACTCGCTGCGCCGCGCCGAGATGGACGAGGCGTTTCCCGGGCTGCTCGACGCCCTCACCCGTCAGCCGGTGAGGAAGACCTGACGCTCGGCGGCCCTGTCGTCGAACGCCTCCAGCCGCGCCTGTCCCTCGGCGGCGAGCGTGTCCAGCATGGTGTGCAGCAGCGCGGTGCACAGGACCGTCGGGCCGGCGTGAGAGTCGAACGCGAAGCCAGAGCTCACCGGGGCCAGCAGAACCTCGTCCGCGAGGTCGGTGAGCCGGCCCACCGGCTGGTCGGTGACGAGGGCGACCTTCAGCCGGACCCGCCGCGCCCACACGAGGCCCTGCTCCAGCTCACGCGGATAGCGCGGCAGGCCGATGGCGAGCACCCATTCGGCGCCCGATTCGGCTGCCCTGCTCAGCCGGTCTTCCAGGACCGAGCCCGGCGCGTCCAGCACGCGTACGTCGGGGAGCACCTTCTCGGCGAGGTAGCCGAACAGATGCGCCAGCGGCGCGGAGATCCGCAGGCCCATGACCAGAAGCGGGCTCGACCTGGCCAGGTGGCCCGCCACCCGCCGGAGCTGGCCCGAGTCGGCCAGGCCGTCGCGCAGCCGTTCGAGGTCGCGGATCTCGGAGTTGACCAGTTCCTGGAGTTCGTTGTAGCGGTCGTCCGTCGCAGCGGGCCGCCGATCGCCGAACACGGACGTGCGCAGCGCCTCCCGGAACTCGGGGAACCCGCGGAACCCGAGCGCGGCGGCGAAGCGGGTGACCGACGGCTGGCTGACGCCGACGCGCTCGGCGAGGTCCGCACTGGTGAAGAAGACGGCCTCCTGCGCGTTGTCCAGCAGGTAGCGCGCGATCCTGCGTTGTGACGGCGAGAGGCGGTGGCCCTCGAAGAGCGTCCGCAGGTTCGCGACGATCCGGGAGGCGTCCAGCACGGCGAGCGACCGGCCGGTCTCTGGGACGTGCCTCATCCTGGAACACTTCCCTTCTTCGTGGAGTGACGGCCCGGCCCCCTGGCCGGTCGCCTTACTCGTGAATCGCGAAGCGCCTACCGGATGCAACGCCGCCGGGCGGCCCCCGTGGGGACCGCCCGGCTACGCCGCTTCGTGATGTCGGTCAGTTCTTCGGTCCGTTGCCGTTGAACCTCGTCTTGCACTCCTGCAGCCGCACGTCGGCCTGCTCGCCCCGGTCGACGGTCACGTGCACCGTCTCGAGGACCTCGCCGGTCGGGCGAGCGCAGGTGAGCGTCCAGCTCTCCTTGATGAAGTTGCCCGGCCCGGTGGCGACGACGCCGGTCTCGGTGTAGGCCGGGGCCGGCCGTACGGACGGGTTGACGTGCCAGGCGAACTTGCCGTTGGCCGGGGCGACCAGCGTCGACTCCAGGTGGGTGGGGACCCTCGTGGGGCGGATCGACGACGTTGTTCGCCTGCCGGATCGGCGCGGTCCACAGGTCGAAGTCCTTGGTGATCTTCAGGACCGCGCCCTTCGGCGCCTTGCCGGTGATGACCGCATGCCCGGCCGGATCGGCCGCGTACTCCAGGGCCACCATGAACGCCTCGCGGTTCGACTTGCCCTCGTAGCGACCGGTGCCCGTGTAGTCCTCGATCACCTCGGAGTAGGTGTTGTTGGTCGACTGGGTCTTCATGATCTCGAAGGTGAACCCGAGGCCGCGGGTCGCGTAGTACGACCAGTCCGGGGTCTCGCCGGTCGTCTCGTAGTCGAAGCCCGACTTCATGCCCGTGTAGCCGTTCTCGGCCGTGATCGCGTCGGTCAGGGCGGCGTAGACGGCCTCGTCCGGGGTGTCGCCCGCCCGCTTCTCCAACGGCGGGCGAAGGACGGTGTGACCGGAGGTGTGGTTCGTGATCAGGACGGTGACCTGGTTGTTCTTGGTCAGGTCCATGATGTTCTGCACTTCGGGCTCGGAACCGGGCCCCGGGCCCCGGGTCGTCGCGTTGGATCCGGCGTTGCTGCCCCAGCCGAAGGGGTAGTTGCGGTTGATGTCGACCCCGGCGCTGCTTGCGCACGTCGGGGACAGGCCGCAGCTCGTACGCCGGTTTATGACGAACCCGTCGACGTTGACGACCGGGACGAAGATGACCCGCGCCTTGTCGAGCAGGCGCGTGACCTGGGGGTCCTTGCCGTCGTTGCCGATCAGGTCGTAGGCGAACTCCATCGTGTGCTCGCCGGAGGGCCATTCGTTGCCGTGGTGGACGCCCATCATCAGCAGGACCGGCTTGCCGTCGGCGGCGCCGACGTCGTGGGTGACCTCGATGCCGTACACATCCCGGCCCTGGCGGGTCTTGTGCGGCAGCGTGATGTGCTTGACGAGGCCGGGGTGCCGGGCGCTCAGCGCCAGCATCTCGTCGTTGTAGTCCGTGATCGTCCGGTAGGTGGTCCGTCCGCTGGGCAGGCTCGGCGCCTGCTGCTGGACGGTCGCCGGGGAATCCGTCGTGGCGGCGGCAGTGGCACCGGCGGCCGGGATGCCGAGACCGGCCAGAAGACCGACGCCCAACGCCAGCGTGACGACGCGTTTCCTGGCGACAGAGGCAGTGGAGGGGAACGTGCCTCCTGAAGACATGCTGAAACCTTTCTCAGCTACGGACGAGCAGGATTCGAAAATCGCATCCTTTTCTCCGAGCCGTCTTTCGGCAGTACGCGACACCCCCCGAACAGCCGCTGACTGCAAAGTTTCAGTAAGTGTGCGGGCTGAATGTGAGCCTGTCAACCATTGCCCTGCGGCCTTCTCCGCACGTCCGGAAAATGCGCAGGTGATTTTCCGCACCCGCACGTGACGCCCGAGGTGCGGGGCGACCGCGCCGGAGGGCCGGTCTCGGTCGGGCGCGTTTTATTTCGCAGCGTGCGCGTCCTTCGGACGGCCGTCATCGGCGGCCCGGGGATATGCCGGGCGGTCACGGAACTCGACGCCACAGGGCCCGCGGGCCGGCGGAGAGAAATGCACGGGCGAGGCGAGGGCCGGGCTCTCGCCCTCGCGACGGGATTGCCGTCTCGCGTTTCCGGCGGTGGAGGCGGCGGTCGGCCAGGCGGGGCCCGGCTCACCGCTCACGGGCCGCTCGGTTCATGGCTCCCGCGAGCGGGCGGGCGGCGGGGAGCGGCGATCGCCGGTGCGCGACGGCACCGGCGTCCGGCGATACGGCGACAGAGAGCGCCCGATTTCGAGCCGAGGGGAGTGAAAGTTTCACTGGCATGCGCCCCGCCCCCGATCGCCCCTCACTCTCGACTAACGACGGCGTACATGCCGTTGTCAAGGCCGACCAGGGAGCTTCCCCCCTTTTCGACACGATTGCTTATCAAATGTTCGTTGACTCGACACCTGTGATTCACCTAGTGTTCCGAGCGGGCTTCCGAAACTTTCTCTCCATGTCCGAAAGTTTCTATAAGCCCGAGCCCTGTCCACCCCGGCAGCGACTCAGAAGGAACTACCGTGATGTCACAGCTCGTCCTGTTCGCCATCGACATCTGCGCAGTGGTTTTGCTCGTCTTCGGGCTCTATTTCCCACGACACCGCCGACGCGATCTGGTGGTCTCCTACCTCGGGGTCAACATCGGCGTGCTCGCCGTGGCGAGCGTGCTGAGCGCCGGCAACGTCGGCGCCGGGCTCGGGCTGGGAATGGCGCTGTTCGGCGTGCTGTCCATCATCCGCCTGCGCTCGACGGAACTCGACCAGCACGAGGTCGCCTACTACTTCTCGGCCCTCGCCCTGGGGATCCTCGGCGCGGTGAGCACCACTTCGGTGTGGCTCAACGGCGGCATGATGGCGCTCATCCTCGCGGTGATGTTCCTCGGCGACCACCGGCGGTTGTTCCGGCACTACCGGCACCAGATCCTGGTGCTCGAATCGGCCTTCACCGACCATGTCGCGCTCGTCGCGCATCTGGAACAACTCCTCGACGCCCGGGTGCACGCCGTCACCGTCCAGCGGCTCGACCTGGTCAACGAGACCACCGTGGTCGACGTCCGGTACGCGCTGAGCGACCGGGCGCTGACCGCCGAGCCCGAAGCGCCCGCACCCGCCGGAGCGCGCCGATGACCGCGATGCCCATCGGGCCGGCCCTGGCGCGGCTGGCCCCCCGTCGGGCTCGACGAGCTGGTCGACCGGGCCGCGTTGCAGACCAGGGTGGACCGCAAGTACCTCGTCCCGGCGGAGGCGCTGCCCCGTCTGCTGGAACGGCTCATGCCGTACGCGCAGGTGCTGGACATCGACGGCGAACGCACCTTCCGCTACCAGTCGGTGTATTTCGACACCCCGCAACTGGCCAGCTACCACTGCGCGGCCTATCGCAGGCGCCGGCGTTTCAAGGTGCGCACCCGCACCTATCTCGACTCCGCCCAATGCTGGCTGGAGGTCAAGATCAGCGGCGCGCGGGGCAGCATCACCAAACACCGGCTGCCCTACGACCCGCGGGACCGCGGCACCGTGGACCCCGGGCGCGACTTCGTCGACGAGGCGCTCGCCCGGGAGTCGATCGGTCCCGCCGCCAGGAGTTCCCTCGCCTCTGTCCTGGTGACCGAATACCGGCGCGCCACCCTGCTGCTGCCGGACACCGCGAGCCGGGTCACGCTCGACACCGCACTCGCCTGGCGGCACGGCGACGCCGCCCTGCGGCTGCCCGGCCTCGCCGTGGTCGAGACCAAGACCGCCTCGGCCGCCACGCCGGTCGACCGCATGCTGTGGCGGGCGGGGATGAGACCCGCCCGCATCTCCAAGTACGCCACCGGTCTGGCCGCGCTCCGCCCCGACCTGCCCGACGCGCCGTGGCGGCGGACGCTGCGCCGCCACTTCCGCGGCACCGCGTCGTCGACGGACCCGGCGCCGGACCTCTCCCACCGCCCCGAACCAGGAGGCATCGTGCGTCTGACGCTCCGCAGCACCGGCGCCGCAACCGCCCGCCGCATCACGAGGACCTCGGTCGCCGCCGTGCTCCTCACCGGGCTCCTCGCCGGGCCCCTCACCGCGTACCCGTCATCGGCGGGCGCCGCAGCGGCTTCCGGCACCGGGTCGGCCGGCCGCGCCGTGAGCACCGCCGCCGCGTCCGCGACCGCCGCGGCGGACGACCTGACCGGCGACATCGTCTTCTCCGTGCCGAGCGGCACCTTCCAGGGACAGGTGTCGGTGTCGCTGAGCACCGCGGTCGGCGGCGCGCAGATCCGCTACACCACCGACGGGACGCCGCCCACCGCGCAGTCGGCGCTCTACGGGGGCCAGCCACTGCAGTTCACCCGTACCACGCAGTTGCGCGCGCAGGCCTTCGTCGACGGCACGGCGTCCGGGAAGCCCGGAACGGCCATGTACGTCCCCCGCGGCACCACCACGGCCCACGACCTGCCGCTGGTCCTGATCGACTCGTACGGCAAGGGCAAGCCCGGCAGGGAGTACCTCGACGCCGCCACCATGATCTTCGAGCCGGGCGGCGGTGCGACGACGTCGCTGGCCGCGGCTCCGGCGGTCGCCACCCGCGCCGGAGTGCACCTGCGGGGGCAGTCGTCGGCCTCGTTCGAGAAGGCGCCATACCGCCTCGAGTTCCGGGACAACGACAACGACGACGCGGATTATCCGGTGCTGGGGATGCCCGCCGACTCCGACTGGGTGCTGCGCGGGCCGTTCCCCGACAAGTCGCTGATCCGCGAGGCCCTGGTCTACGACCTCGGGAAGGAGATGGGGCTGAAGGTTCCCCGGTATCGGTTCGTGGAGCTCTACCTCAACACCGACGCCGGCCCGGTGGGCGCAGACGACTACATGGGCGTCTACATGATCGCCGAGACGATCAAGAATTCGAAGAACCGCCTCGACCTCAAGAAGCTGGACGAGGACGACACGACCCTGCCGAAGATCACTGGCGGGTACATCTGGAAGTTCGAGTGGATGGCGGCCGAGGAGCCGACGCTGCCGTGCAGCGGGTCGTCGGCCACCTGCTGGAGCTACCTCGAAGTGGTCGACCCCTCACCGCTGCAGCCACAGCAGAAGGACTGGCTGCGCGGTTACATCCAGGAATTCCACAACGTGCTGCACTCGCAGAACTTCGCCGACCCGAACACCGGCTACCGGGCGTACATCGACGTGAACTCCTTCGTCGACCAGTTGATCGTCTACGAGCTGAGCCGGAACATGGACGCCAACTATCGCAGCGCCTACTTCTACAAGGACCGCGACACGAAGATCTTCGCCGGACCGCTGTGGGACTACGACCTCACGTTCGGCGTGGGCGGGTTCTTCCAGAACGACCAGACCGCGGGCTGCAGTATCAGCAGACCCGGCAGCCGGTCGCCAACGACTGGTTCACGCAGCTCATGCGGGATCCGGCCTTCGTCGACCAGGTCAAGGCGCGCTGGCAGACGCTGCGCCGCGGCGTGCTCTCCGACGCCGCGCTGCAGAGCAGGATCGACGCTCTCGCCCAGCCGCTGACCAACGCCGCGCAGCGCAACTTCCAGCGCTGGCCGAACCTCACGACGCGCACCATCGGCTTCTTCAACACCCCGACCGCGTCCACCTGGCAGGGTCAGGTGCAGTACCTGCGCGACTGGACGCTGCGCCGCGCCGCCTGGCTGGACTCGACGGCGGGGTGGGGCGGTGCGATCACCTCGCCCAGCCCCAGCCCTTCGCCCAGCGTGAGCCCGAGCCGCTCGCCCAGCCCCTCGCCGAGCCCGTCGCCCAGCGTGAGCCCGAGCCCCTCGCCGAGCCCGAGTCCTTCGCCGTCCGGAGGAGTGTCCGGGGCGTGCTCGGCGACGTTCCGGGTGGTCAACTCCTGGCCGGACGGCTTCCAGGGTGAGGTCACGGTGCGCGCGGGCAACGCGGCGATCAACGGCTGGACCGTGAACTGGACCTGGCCCGGTTCGCAGACCATCACCCAGATCTGGGGAGGCGTACGCTCGGGCTCCGGCGCGAACGTGACGGTGCGCAACGAGTCGTGGAACGGCTCGCTCGCGGCCAACGCGACCACGACCTTCGGCTTCGTCGGCGGAGGATCCTCGGCCACCCCGGCGGTCACCTGCACCAGCCCGTGAGGTGAGGCGGATCGGCGAGGTCCCGTCCGCCGGACGGGACCTCGTCGCGCACCGGTCGAATCAACCGGATTCCTCGCCACCCTGGCGAGGACCCGTACGCCGTGCCGGTCGACCATGGCACGCAACTGAGCTTCGGACAGGCCCGGATGCGGCGCGATGGACTTGAGCACCTTGGCGTCGGGGTCGGCGGCCAGCGCGTCGCGGATCTCGGACGGCAGGTCGCGCCGTTCGGCCACCAGCATCCGCCCGGCCGGGTTCGCCGAGGCGGCCAGTTCCCCGACCTCGGCGGGCGTGGCGACGGCGATCCGCGGCAGCAGGGTGGGACCGATCCTGACGGTTCCGGCCAGGCGGATGAGCACGTCCAGCGGCAGGCGCGGGTTGTGGGCGAGTTCGCGCCGCACGTCGTGACCGGGATCGGCGGCCAGCCTGCGGATCAGGCGGTCGTCGATCGCGGGATTCTCCGCGAGAGTGCCGCGGATGCCGGGCTCCGGGCTGCCGGCGAGGCGTTCGTACACCTCATGGGGCAGGTCGGTGCGCCCGGCCAGCGCCCAGCGCAGCAGCGTCGAAGGATGGTCGGCGAAGCCGAGCACGGCCGCGGCAGGCGTGGCCGGGTTTCTCAGCGCCTGCTGCTGCATGTCGTGGAGCGTGGACTCGTGGGAGCCGTCACACGAGGCATCCGATGGCAGCTCGCAGTCGGGCTCCCGGCACTCAGGATCGTGGACGAACGCCGTCTCCTTCCGGTCGCAGACCAGGCACCGCCGCGCCGGAGACATCCCTTCGCCGGTGAGCAGCGCGGCCAGCACCGCGGGCGGTGTCGCCTCGTTGGCGGCCACCGCGCGGCGGACCTCGGCATGCGGGTGTTCCGCGAGCCGCGCCGCGATGTCCGGCGTCGTCCACAGTGCGAGCTCCGCGACGACCCGGATGTCGGTGTCGGCGGCGAGGGTCTCCGCCACGTCTGGTGGGAGGCCCGGGCAGGCGGCCAGCCGCTCCCGACGTTCGACGATCGGATCCCCCGCGAACAGGCGTGCCCACTCCGGACGGCCGGCTCCCTCGGTGAGCAGGGCGATCGCGGCGAGCGGCTGGGCCACCGGATCGATGTCGGCGGCCGTCAGCAGCCCCCGCTCCGCGAGCAATCCGGCGCTCTCTTCGACGCGCGAGACCAGCGCCACCGCCTGCGCACGGGTCAGGTCGGCACGCCCGGCCAGGCTTGCGGCGATGTCCTCGTCGGCAACCGTGACCAGCCGTTCCACGAGATCGAATGGCAGGGCCGGATTCTCGGCGAGGCCGCACAGGACGTGGTCCACAGGGACATACTGCCCTGCCGTGATCATTCGGCATGCGAGTTCTCGGCCGCCGCGCGGGCCCGGCCCGGTCAGCCCTCCTAGGTGTGGACGTAGACGACCGCGTGCTTCACGGCGACCGAGGTCCACGGCACGATGACGACGGCGCCGTTCCGCTCGTACACCCGTGCTTCGTCCCCCTCGGTGCCGTACTTCTGCGGCAGCTCCGCCACCTCCGCCGCCTTGCCGGTGGCCGCGTCGAGACGGACGAGCCGGGGAGGCAGGTCGCGCCAGTCGCCGACCTCCAGGGCGAGCAGGCCGTGGTCGTCGGCGCGGACGAAATTCAGCTTCGTGGGCTGGGTGCCGGACGACTCCCACACCTGCTTGCCGGTCTTGAGGTCGAAGGCGAGCGCCTTGTCGCTCGATCGCGCCTTGCCCGGCACGTTCTCAGGGAAGGTCGTGAGGTAGAGGCGGTCGCCGTGCACGGCGTAGCGGCGCTGCTCGAACATCCCGTCCACGAACGGCACCGTGTTCATCGCGAGCATGTCCACCTTGCCGGACGTGAACTCGCTGACCTTGCCGCCCCGGTCGTCGAGGACCGTGTAAGTGCTCTTGTCGCCCTCCTCCTGGCGGACGATCAGCGGATCGGCCGACAGCATCAGGCTCATCAGGCTGAGATCGCCCATCTTGTATCGCCATCCGGCCTTGCCGCTCTTCGGGTCGAGCACCTGCACGAAGTTGCCCGAGCCCTCGAAGCTGCAGTCGAGGAGCAGGGCCACCCGGGTGGCCGCCGTGTTCACGTCCTTGATGTGGCAGCCCTGGGGAAACTGGGCCGTCCACTGCTTGCCGCCGTCGGAAAGGCGGTAGCCGGACAGGACGCGGTTCGCGTACACCACGGCGACGGAGCCCGCGTTCATGATCCGAGGCACGGTGAGCGAGTTGGCCAGGCGGGACTTCTCCGCCGGAATCTTGATCTTCCAAGTGATCTTGCCCGTCGCGGCGTCGACGCCGGCCAGGTGGTCGCACAGCTGGTCGCTGCCGTACGCCACGGCGCCCTTGCCGTTCTCCAGGTCGGCGGTGGCGCCGCAGAGCTGGTCGCCGGGCGAGGGGGTGCCCCAGGCGCGCTTGCCCGAGGTCAGGTCGTAGGCGAGCACCCCATCGCGCTGCACCCGGATGACCGTCTTGTCGGTCAGCCAGCCCGCGAACGCGAGCCCCTGGCTGAAGTCCATGCTGTCGGCGCTCGCGAGCGGGACGGACCATTCCCCCGCGCCTCCGCCGGATCCGGTGCCGGAACCGCCGCCCGCGACGAACCAGGCGGTCCCCGCGCCCACCGCCAGCAGCACCACCAGCCCGAGCGCGACGAACAGCACCGTCTTGCCCTTGCCGCCGGGTGCCTGCGGCTGCGGTTGCGGCGGAAGCCCCAGGGCGGGTTGTCCCGGAGCGGCATAGCCCTGGCCTGGATAGCCCCCCCTGCTGGCCGGCGTAGCCCTGCTGGCCCGGATACCAGGGCGTCTGGCCCTGGGCGGGCGGAGCGGGGGCCGGAGCGGCCTGGCCCGGCTGCGGCCAGGGCTGGGAGTACGGCGAGCCCGCATATCCCTGACCCGGCCCGCCCTGCACCGGCCCGCCCTGCACCGGCCCACCTTGCCCTGGCCCGCCTTGTCCCGGCTGGCCCTGTCCCGGCTGACCGTACGGCGCCGGCGCGCCGGGGGCGCCAGGGCTCCAGGGGGCGGCCTGGCCCGGCGGGCCGTACGCCGGAGGGCCGGGGCCTGCGGACCCGGCCCGGCCTGGCCTGGCGACGCGGGTTGACCCCACTCGCCCCTGACCACCCGGCTGCCCGTACGCCGACTGGCCGTACGCGGCCTGACCATAGGCCGACTGACCGTACGCCGACTGACCGAGCGCAGGCTGGCCGGGTGCGGGCTGACCATAGGCCGGCTGGCCGTACGCGGGCTGACCGGGGGCGGGCCGGCTCCAGCCTGCGGCGTCGCCCGGTTGTCCCTGGCCACCGTACGGCTGTTCCTGGCCGCCCTGGGGCGATGGGCCCGGGCCGTGGGAGTACGGCGAGGGCGGAGTGGGCCCGCCGTACGGGTTCCCGGTGTGCTGATCCGTCATGCCTCTCCCCCGATCACGCGAGCTGGGCGCGGACGTAGCCCGCCCACTGCCGCTCGAAGTCCGCCTTCGTCACGCCGAGCGCCTGGAACAGGGCGGCTTCGCTGTCGTCGCCCGGCGCCCGGTAAGCCGCGACCACGCCCTCGACCAGCTTCCGCTCGCCGTACTTCTGGGCGACGAACCGCATGGCCAGATGCCCCATGAGGTAGTTGACGCTGGTCATCTGCTTGAAGTCCCAAAGGGCGTTGGTCGGCAGCTTCCCGTCGAACGGCATGGCGAGCCGCCCTGCCACGTAGGCACGGCCCTCACTGATACGCCGGTTTCCGCTGATCGGCTGGTTGCGGCCGGCGACGTACTCGGCGAAGCCCTCGGTGATCCAGTTCGCCCGGCCGAACAGAGCGAACTGCGCACTGTCGAGCCCGGCGACGAGCGAGTGCGCGAGCTCGTGCTCGGAGATCTCCATGATCCCCTGCTCGTTCCTGAAGAACTCTGACGTCGTGTCCATGACCACGCGGGTGCCGCCGATCTTCACGGTGTCGTCGGCGATCCCCCAGCTCGGCATCGGGATCGAAACGCCTGCCTCGTTCGCCTTGGCCGTACGGAACAGCTTGCCGAGCTGGGTCTTTCCCTCGACCAGCGCCACCAGGAACCCGGTCGGCACCGCCGCGTCCGGATCGCCGTTCTTCTGCCAGAAGGCGAGATCGCTCGCGGCGGCGGCGGAGACGGCCGGCGCGACGCGCCGGGCCAGGGCGGCGTCCTGCGGCCTGGCGAGGACCAGGCTTCCGCCCGCCTTCGCCACCACGACGTCCGGCCAGATGTCCCACGGCCCGGGGAAGTACATCGTCTTCGAGGCCTCGCCGCTGATCGTCGGCGGTGCGCCCTCCACCTTCGTCACGACGAGGGGTGCTTTCGGCGACGCCTTCTCGATGGTCCAGCGATACCACTCGGACACCGGACGCAGGTCGATGCCGGCGAACCGGTGGACGAACGCGACGTCCTGCGTGAACTTCACGCCTCGCCCGAAACTGTCCTGAGCCCGGCCCTGGCGGCGCAACACCTGGTAGGACTTCTCGGCCAGCGGCATCTTGCGCAGGTTGGCGAAGACTCTCGCCTGGCCGCGGACCAGAGCGGCGTTCTTCTGATCGAAGATCGAGGTGAACGCCTTGGCGTCACCCGAGGCCAGTGCTCTGCTGTGCGACTCGACCAGCTTGGTGATCTCGTCGTCCTTCACGACGACCGTGTTGGAGTCGGTGGCGGCCTCGCCCGTGGGGTCGTCGCCGGAGCGACCCCGCAGGACCAGGCCCACCCCCGCCCCCACCGCGACGACGAGGACGAGGGACAGGATGCCGAGCGTCACCCACAGTCCGGTCCTGCGCCGGGGCGCAGGAGGGGGCGGCGGAGGCGGAGCCTGCCACTGCTGTGGTGGAGGACCGTACTGCCACTGCGGCGAAGGGGGAGGCGGAGGCTGCCACTGCGGCGGCGGCTGAGGCGGATACTGCTGGTGAAAACCGGGCCCCGTCGTCACTCTTGCCCCGTATGTGATCAGAGTTACCGAAAGGCGTAAAGCGTATCAGCGGCCACGAAGCCGCCACTTGCGCTTCCCGTAATGCACCGCATGCTCCCGATATGGCGCGCACCAGTGATGTTCCTCCGGCTGACAGGCGTAGGGCGGGGTCCTACCGGGTAGAGCGCCGCCGATGCCAGGAAATGTGTTTTCGCTGCTCAGCGGCCCGGCACGGATGGCGGACCGGATGGCGTCGGCGACCGGCCGCACGGCGGGCGCGGCGCTGAACACCGCGCAGGCGGCAGTCGTCGCCGGCGCGGGCATGGCGATCGCGGGAGCGGCCGCCGCCGCGAAGATCACCACGTCCGCCGCCGGCACGATGGGCGAGGTGGCAGGCGCAGGCGGTAGGGGCGTCCGCCGGGCCGTGACGAAGACCGAATCCGTTGCGCGGCAGGGCCTCGATACCGCCAGGGCGCTGCCCCGGAAGGCGGCCTGGGTGGGGCAGGTCCTGACGGATCTGCACGAGCGCCGGCACCATCGCCGGGCGTGGGCGGAGCACGGGCACGCCTACATCGAGGTACGCGGTCTGGAGGGCGAGAACGGACGGGCGCGCGAACTGGCCACGGGTGTGCCGAAGGCGCTGAGCCGGCTGCGAGGAGTCCGCTGGGCCGAGGTCAACGCGGTGACCGGACAGGTGCTGGTGGCGTTCGACGAACGGCGACTGGGCCTGGAGCGGCTGCTGGAGACGGTCCGCGCGGTGGAGAAAACCTACGGCACCCAGGAGGAGGACTTCCCCTGGAGCCGGGCGACTCATCCGGGTGACAGCGCGGCCATCGCCGCCGCCGCGGCCGAGCTCGCCGCCGACTGTGTGGCCCTGACATCGGCGGTGGCGGGGAAGGTGTTCCGGCTTCCGGCGCTGCCCCACGAGGCACGGCTGGCCGTCGCCCTGATCGAGGTGGAGCACGGCCTGCGCCGGTGGCTCAAGCGACGGATCGGCCCCATCGAGACCGATCTGATGCTCTCCCTGGTGAGTGCCGCCGCCCACGGCCTGTCCCAAGGCATCGCCTCCCCGGCGGTCGACGCCGTGTATCGCGCGCTCCTTCTCGCCGAGGTGTGGGAGCGGCGTAAGGTCTGGCAGCGCCGGGAGGCCGAGCTGTGCTTCCGTCCGGAGAGCCTGCCACACGAGCCGCGGCCTCGCCCGCCCCGGCCGAGGCACCGCCCTCCTGGGCCCGTCGAGAAATGGAGTGACCGGCTCGGTCCCATCGCCCCGGCGCTTGCGGCCATCGTGTTCGCCCTCACGCGCAGTCCGGGCCGGGCGGCCGATGCGATCCTCGCCGCGGCGCCCAAGGCCGCCCAGTACGGGCGCGGGGGATTCGCCTCGGCAGCGGGCTGGGAACTGGCACGCAGAGGGATCCTGCCGCTGAACGCCGCGGTGTTCCGGCGGCTGGACCGGATATCGGTGATCGTCATCGACTCTCGTGTGCTCTGTGGCGAACGCCCCCGGGTGCTGACCGCCGACGCCGAGCCGGGCGTCGAAGTGGCTCGTGTGTGGCAGGCCGCGACCGACGTGCTGGCCGGGCTGTCGCGGAACGATGTCGGCGGCGCCGGCGCCGGCCCGTGGCGGCACGGCGGCATCCGGCTGGAGCGCGGCGGTGGCCCGGACAGGGGCCGCCTGGTCGTCCACGAGCACGACCGGCGGCTCGGCCGCGTCACCGTCAGGGCGGAGCTCGCGCCGCTGGCCGCCGCCGTACTCGACGCCGCCGGGTCCGCCGGATCCACCGTGGTGCTGACCGACGAACCGAGCGTCGCCGGACTGCTGCCGCATGCCGATCGAATACTGGACGCCGAGGACGGCCTGGCCGGGCACGTACGGCGGTTCCAGGAAGCCGGTGAGGATGTCCTGGTCATCTCGGCGGCGGACGAGGAGGCGCTGGCCGCCGCGACGCCGGTGTCGCGATCACCGACGCCTGCGGCGGCGCGTGCTGGTCGGCCGACGTGGTGTGCGGCGGCGATCTGGCCGGCGTGTGGCGGGTCCTTCGGACAGCGGCGGCCGCACGGGGGGTGAGCGAACGCGCGGTTCGCCTGGCCCAGGCCGGCTTCGCGCTGGCCGCACTTCTGATGCTCGTCGGCGGGCGGCACCGCCCCGCGTCGTTCGTGCTCGCTCCGGTGCACATCGCAGCGGCGATCGCCATGACCGATGGCGCGATCGCCGGGCTGCGGGCCACGAGAGCGGCCCTTCCCCCACCCTCGATTCACGTGCCCTGACACGGCGCCGGTCGGTCAGGCCGGCGGTGAGGTGGTGCTCGACCGGACGACCAGACTCGCCGTGCCGACCTGCCGGGAGCCGGGGGAACGGCCGTCGATCGTGTCCGCCAGCACCCGTGCGGTCTGCACGCCGTACGCCTGGATGTCCCAGGAGAGCGCCGTCAGCGCCGGTCGCACCATCACGCACAGCTGCGAGTCGTCACCGGCCACGATCGACAGCTCGTCCGGCACGGCGACACCCATCTCCTGCGCCACGTTGAGCGCGGCGGTGGCCATCACGTCGTTGTCGAACATGATCGCGGTCGGGCGGTCGCGCCGGGACAGCAGCGTCCGCGTGGCCCGCATACCCTCCTCCCAGGTGTAGTCGGTCTCGACGACCTGTGGTTCACCGAGGCCGTGACCGAGCACGGCCTGGCGGAAGGCCGCGATGCGTACTTGGGTGTGTTCCAGTGCGGACAACCCCGCGACGCGCGCGATGCGGCGGTGTCCGAGCGCCACCAGGTAGTCGACCGCCGAGACCACGGCTGCCGCGTCGTCGGTCCAGACGGCGGGCAGCTCCGTGTCCGGCCGGGGCCGGCCGACCAGAACGGCCGGGATCTGGAGTTCCTCGAGCACCGGGATCCGCGCGTCCTCTGTCCACAGGTCGGTGACGACCATGCCGTCGACGCGCCGTTCCGCCCAGCAGAGCCGCATCGCGTCGATCGCAGCGCGGTGGTCCTCGACGACCTGCAGGAGCAGCGCGGTGCGCCGCCCGGACAGTTCGCGTTCCAGCCCGGCGATGAACCGCATGAAGAAGGGCTCGACACCGAGCGTGTCCGCCGGGCGGGCGATGATCAGGCCGACGCTGTGCGCCCGGGACCCGGACAGGGACCTGGCCGCCGCGCTCGGCCGCCAGCCGATCTCGTTGGCGATGTCGAGGATGAGTTTGCGGGTCTCCGCGGACACTCCCGGCCGGCCGTTGAGCGCGTACGACACGGCGCCGATCGAGACACCGGCCCTTGCCGCGATCTCGGCGATGGTCGGCCGCTTCACTGCATCCCCCCTCACGTCCTGACCATTCTGTTACCGCTGCCGGAAGAGGAACAGCCTTTCCTGTCTCCCCCCGGAAAGGGCTGGAACGCCCGCGGGATTCTTAAGCGCTTAAGTCACCACGTCGGCCAGATCCCCATCGCGGCTGCCGAGGAACACCTCGACCGTCCGGCGCGCGGCCGACGTCGGGGTACCCACTGAAACTTTCTCGGTACGCACACGTCATCGAGGACGTGAGCATCCTGGGCTCAGACCCTCGAACGCCCCGGCGGCCGCCGACGGACCGCACGTCCGGATCGGCTTTTCACGTGATGTGACGACAGGGAACCGTTTCCGTCGCTTTCCGTGTCCGGCCCGCCTCGCACCTCCGCAGAGGGACGTCCTTGACTTAAGCCCTTAAGTAACCCACCGTTCATCCACAGCGCTGCTCTCGACGGCCGTCCGGTTCCCAGTAAGGAGGCTTCGATGCAACTACGTGTCAGACTGGCGGCAGCCGCCGCAGGAGTGCTGGCCGCAGCGGGCATGTCCGCGATATCCGTCCCCGCAGTGGCCGCCCCCGGCGGGTGCTCGGTGCAGTACAAGGTCGTCAGCGAGTGGCAGGGCGGCTTCCAGGGTGACGTCGCGATCACCGGCCTCGGCGGCCCGCTGACCGGCTGGACCTTGGAGTTCGACTTTCCCGCGGCTGGTCAGGGCGTGAGCAACGGCTGGAACGCCGACTGGTCGCAGTCCGGCGCGCACGTCACCGCCAAGAGCCTGAGCTGGAACGGCAACGTCCCCGCCAACGGCTCGGTGTCGATCGGCTTCATCGGCAAGTGGAGCGGGAGCAACCCGGTGCCCGCCGCGTTCACCGTCAACGGCGTCACCTGTAACGGCGCGTCCCCAAGCCCCAGCCCGAGCTCGAGTCCCAGCCCAAGCCCGAGCCCGTCGCCGAAACCGAGCCCATCCCCGTCCGCGAGCCCGTCCCCGTCCTCGTCTCCCAGCCCCCAGCCCGACGGGCCGGCCCCGCAGTTGCACGTCTCGGGCAACAGGTTGGTGACTTCGGCCGGCAAGCCGTACCGGCTGCTGGGTGTCAACCGCTCCAGTGGGGAGTTCGCCTGCATCCAGGGCAGGGGCATGTGGGACGGCCCGGCGGATCAGGCCTCCGTCGCCGCGATGAAGCCGTGGAACATCCATGTGGTGCGGATCCCGCTGAACGAGGAGTGCTGGCTGGGGACCGGCGACGTGCCTTCGGGCGGGACCAGCGGCGCGGCCTACCAGCAGGCGGTCAAGGACTACGTGAACCTGCTGATCGCCAACGGGATCACGCCGATCGTCGAGATGCACTGGAACTACGGCCAGTACGCGGGGCCGGGCGCGGGCTGCTCGGATGTGGCGGCGACCTGCCAGAAGCCCATGCCCGACGCGAAGTACGCGCCGACGTTCTGGACCCAGGTGGCGAACACGTTCAAGGGCAACAACGCCGTCATCTTCGACCTGTTCAACGAGCCCTATCCGGACGCGGCCAACAACTGGACGGACGCCACCGCGGCGTGGACCTGCCTGCGTGACGGCGGCACCTGCGCCGGGATCGGCTACCAGGTCGCCGGCATGCAGACCCTGGTCGACGCGGTCCGTGCCACCGGAGCCGCCAATGTCATCATGACGGCCGGTCTCACCTGGACCAACGACCTGAGCCAGTGGCTGAACTACAAGCCGAAGGACCCGACCGGCAACCTGATGGCCTCCTGGCACTCGTACAACTTCAACGGGTGCGTGGACACCACCTGCTGGAACAACACGATCGGCGCCGTCGCCGCGAAGGTGCCGGTGGTGGCCGGTGAGATCGGCCAGAACACCTGCGCCCACGACTACATCGACAAGGTCATGAACTGGGCCGACGCGAACGGTGTCGGTTACCTCGCCTGGACCTGGAACGCCTGGGGAGGCTGCGACAGCTCGGGCAACGTCCTCATCACCGACGCCAACGGCACTCCGACCAGCACCTTCGGCGAGGGGTTCAAGGCCCACCTGGTGACCCAGAACCCCTACGCGTGATCCCCTGTCCCGGCCACAGGTGATCCACCCGGGCCCGGCCACCCCCGTGGCCGGGCCCGTCGCCGATCCTCAGGATGCGGCGGACACGGACGCCGGCGAGGCGCTCGCCCCCTTCAGGATGCGGTCCACCACGTCGGCGGCCGAGTAGTCGTCCTGCAGCCCGTCGAGGAAGCCGATGTCCTGGCCGAGGGTGAGCAGCGGGGGTTCCGGATAACCGTCCGGCCGGTGCTGCCCGAGGCCGATCGCGGCGAGCAGCCCGTTGCACAGGCACCGGCGCTCGATGGTCTCCTCCGCGCGACCGCCCTTGCGGACGTAGGTCTCCACCGGTTCCGCCGGGCAGCGGTAACCGACCCCGCCGTCCGGCTTCTGGTAGGGCGTGCGCAGATAGCCCAGGTCGCACAGCCGGGTCCGCTCCGCGTAGACGTCTGGGTCGGACAGCGTGCCGGGGACATGGGCGACCTTGAAGGGGAAACCGGCAGGGGACGCGTGGGGATCGTTGCGGACCTCCAGTGTGCCGTCGGCGGCGCCGCGCAGCAGCCGCAGCCTGAGCTCCTCGTCCAGGCCGGACTCCCGGCACAGCGCGAACGCCGAGCCCACCTGGATCCCGGCGGCTCCCGTCTTCAGCGCCCTGGTGAGCCCGCCGGGCGTGCCGTACCCGCCCGCGAGCCAGAACGGCAGGCCGAGCGCCGCGACCTTGCCGGTGTCCACCTCGTCGCGCGGGCCGTACACGGGTTCGCCCGCCTCGTCCAGCCGCAACCGGCCGCGCGGCGGCGCGCTGTGGCCGCCCGCCGACGGCGACTCGATCACGAACCCGTCCGGCCTGGTGCCCGCCGAGCGCGCGAGGTAGGCGGCCAGGACGTGCGAGGAGACGATCGCCAGCAGCCGGGGCCGCGGCCGGGGGCGTAAGCGACGGCCGAGCAGCGCCGCCGGGTCGAGGCCGACCGTGTGCGGCGTCTCGCCGCCGGCCACGGTCACCGAGATCTCCGCCGCCCGGTGCGCCGCGAGATCGTCGAGCAGCCGCGGGATCTCCACCGGGATGCCGGCGCCCATCAGCACGTAGTCGACCCCGGCGAGCATCGCACCGTAGACCGCGGCCGGCGTGGCCATCTGGATCTTCTCCAGGTAGTTGACCCCGATCAGGCCGTCGTGCCCCTCCTTGGCGAGCAGGACCTCGGCGAAGTTGGCGACCACGGCCAGTTCGTCCGCGGCCTGGCTGCGCCGCAGCCCCAGGCGCGGCACCGGCCGGTACGGCCTGCCGCTGCCGGCTCCGCCGGGAACGAAATAGCGGGCCAGGACCCGCTCCGCGATCTCGGGGACCGGGAAGCGGGCCAGCGCCCGGCGCAGATGCCCTTCCGGATCCCCCTGCTGCAGCCGCCGGGCCAGCATGACGTCGAGCGCCGTGCCCGACACCACACCGAGCTGGCCGGTCTTCGCCACCGCGCGTGCCAGCCGCCACCCGGACACCCCCACGCCCATCCCGCCCTGTATCAGGACGGGCGGCGCGATCCCCGCGGGCCCGGTCCGCGCTACCGGGAAGCCTTCCGTACGGCGATCGGCGTCGGACAACCCGCATCCCCCCAAAGTCCCAGGTTCTCGCCTGCGGCCCCGCCGGCAGTAGGACGCGGCGGGGCCGATCAGGAGTCCACCACGGCCCGGCAGGGGGCTGTAGTGACAAAGGTCCCCGGCCAGGAGGGCGGGGGTCCCTCCTGCCTACCCGTGTGAGGCCCGCGCGGCGGCCGGTGCCGGCGGCGCGGCGGGCACGGGCCCGCGCCGCGCGCGGTAGACGACGTACGGGCGCCACAGGTAGGCCAGCGGCGCCGACCAGACGTGGACGAGCCGGGTGAAGGGCCACAACGCCAGGAACAGGAAGCCGCCGATGGCGTGCACCTGGTAGACCAGCGGCGCGCCGATCATCAGGTCGCTGCGCGGGGAGAACCAGAACACGCTGCGGAACCAGACGGCGATCGTCTCCCGGTAGTCGTACCCGGGGCCGAGCAGGTTGACGGCGACCGTGGCGGTCATGCCGAGCGCGATCATGACCGCCATGGCGGCGTAGAGCACCCTGTCCATCGGGGTGGTCGCGCGCCGGACCCGTCCGTTGACGAAGCGGCGGGCGATGAGCAGGACCAGCCCGGCGACGAGCATGGCGCCGGTCAGCGTGCCACCCCAGACCGCGGTCAGGTGGTAGAGGTGCTCGGGGATCCGGAGCGCCGCGGTCACCGAGGCCGGCACCAGCAGCCCCATGGCGTGCCCGCCGATGACCCCGAACGCGCCGAGGTGGAACAGCGGCGATCCCAGGCGCAGGATCCGGTTCTCCAGCAGCTGGCTGGTGTGCGTGGTCCAGCCGAACTGGTCGTGGCGCCACCGCCACACGTGACCGCCGGCGAACACCGCCAGGCACAGGTACGGCAGGACGATCCAGACGACGGTGTTCATCGGGCCTCCGGCGAGGGACAGGTGGGGTAAGGGGCGAGACCGACGCCGAGCTCACCCGAGCCGAGGGGGTCAAGGCCGACGGACTCGACGGGCGGGCCGTCGAGGGCCAGTTCCGCGACGGCCGCCCGGTCGGCGTCGGTCAGCTCGGGCAGGACGTCGGTGATCGCGTCGAGGAGCAGGTGATACGGCGTGCCGAGGTCCGCGAGGGCGGCACGCAGCAGTTCGATGCCGCGC
Source organism: Microbispora sp. GKU 823 (assembly GCF_002027145.1). Classification (NCBI taxonomy): domain Bacteria; kingdom Bacillati; phylum Actinomycetota; class Actinomycetes; order Streptosporangiales; family Streptosporangiaceae; genus Microbispora; species Microbispora sp. GKU 823. Next base: position 43,322 of record NZ_MWJN01000016.1, read on the forward strand.
CGGTGCTGGCGCAGCGGCGCCTCCCCTTCGCCCGGGCCGACCGTGGCGGCGAACTCGAGCACGACCGGCAGCAGGTCGGGCAGTTCACCGGCGGCCAGCCGCAGGCCATGGGCGCGGTAGCGCTGCTTGAGGATGAGCAGCGCCATCCCCCGCTTGCGGGTGTCGCCGTGCAGGTAGTACGTCAGGTACAGGCCGGACCTGCGGCGCAGGTCGAAGGTCTGCACGTAGTGCCGCTGCACCTCGATCGGCTCGGTGCCGGTCAGCCAGGCGAGGAACTCCTCGACCTGGCCGCGCAGCCGCGGGTGCTCGATGCGGGCTGCGGCGCCGCGCAGTTCGTCGCGGGCGCCGAGCAGTTCGGCGTCCGGATACGTGAGCAGCACCGAGGCGAGCCGGAACAGCCGGGTCCGGTCGGCCGCGGTCACCGGGACGGCGTCGATCGACGGCGCGGTCATGGCCGGCCCCACAGCGGGATGATGGACAGGCCCATTCGCCCGTCGCGGCGGCGCGACACGAGCCCCCGCCGACCGGCGTGCACGTCGTCGTCGCCGCTGACCAGGTGGAAACGCTCCACGGCGGCCACGACGTGCTCCGATCCGCCCACGCCCTGTCCACCCATGCCCTGCCCACCCATGCCGGGGCCGCCCTCGCAGTCGAGCGAGCAGCCGTCCGTCGCGGTGGCCTGCGCTTCGAGGGCGGCGGCGTCCTTGCCGTAGGCGGCCGGGATGACGTACCGCTCCTCGTACTTGGCGATCGCCAGCAGCCGGTACATCGACTCGACCTGCTCGGCGGTCATTCCGATGCCGTCCAGCAGGTCCTGCGCGACGGTGCCGTCCAGGGTGCGGGCCCGCATGTACGAGCGCATCGCGGCCAGCTTCATCAGGACCCCGGCGGCGGCGTCGGCGTCACCTGCGGTGAACAGTTCGGCGAGGTACTCCACCGGGATGCGCAGGTCCCGGATGGTGTGGAAGACGTCGTCGGCGTCGGTGTCGTCGCGGCCCGCGGCGCCGGTCGCGTCGAGCACCGGCGACAGCGGCGGGACGTACCAGACCATCGGCAGCGTCCGATACTCCGGGTGCAGCGGCAGCGCGATCCGATACTCGCTGATCAGCCGCCACACCGGGGACGCCTTCGCGGCCTCGACCCACTCCTCCGGCATGCCGGCGTCGCGGGCGGCCTGTTGCACCGCCGGGTCGTGCGGGTCGAGGAAGACGTCACGCTGGGCGTCGAGCAGGTCGCGCTCGTCAGGAACGGACGCGGCGGCGAGCACGGCGTCCTCGTCGTAGAAGACGATGCCGAGGTAGCGCAGCCGTCCCACGCACGTCTCCGAGCAGATGGTGGGCTGACCGGCCTCGATCCGGGGGAAGCACAGGGTGCACTTCTCGGCCTTGCCGGTGGCGTGGTTGACGTACACCTTCTTGTACGGGCACGCCGACACGCACATCCGCCAGCCCCGGCACTTGTTCTGGTCGACCAGGACGATGCCGTCCTCCTCGCGCTTGTACATCGCGCCGGACGGGCACGCCGACACGCAGGCCGGGTTGAGGCAGTGCTCGCAGATCCGCGGCAGGTGGAACATGAAGGTCTTCTCGAACTCGAACCTGACCTTCGTCGCGGCCTCGGCCGGCATCCGGGTGATGTTCGGGTCGCGGCCGGCCCGCTCGTGCGCGCCCCCGAGACCGTCCTCCCAGTTCGCGCCCCATTCCACGGCCGCCGGTTCGCCCGTCAGCGCGGAGTACGGCCGCTTGACCGGCGTGTCGTCGAGGCCGCCTGGCGCGCTCACCAGGATGTCCTTGTCGAACGTCACCGGCTCGTAGTAGTCGTCGATCGACGGCAGGTCCGGGTTGGCGAAGATGCGGGTCAGCCGCTTCACGCGGCCGCCGGAGCGCAGGGTCAGCCGGCCCTTGCCGTCGAGCCGCCACCCGCCGTGCCAGCGATCCTGGTCCTCGTAGTGCTTGGGATATCCGATGCCGGGTTTGGTCTCGACGTTGTTGAACCACACGTACTCGGTGCCCTCGCGGTTGGTCCAGGTCTGCTTGCAGGTGACGGAGCAGGTGTGACAACCGATGCACTTGTCGAGGTTCATCACCATCGCGACCTGCGCGCGGATCCTCATCAGTACTCCACTTCCTGGGCACGGCGGCGGATCACCGTGATCTCGTCGCGCTGGCTGCCGATCGGGCCGTAGTAGTTGAAGGCGTAGGTGAGCTGGGCGTGCCCGCCCGCGAGGTGGGTGGGTTTGACCAGCAGCCGGGTCATCGAGTTGTGGTAGCCGCCGCGCCGGCCGCTCTTCTCGGCCTTGGGCACGTTCACCGTCCGCTCGGGCGAGTGGTACTGGAACACCGTGCCCTCGGGCATCCGGTGGCTGACGACGGCGCGGGCGACGACGACGCCGTTGCGGTTGTGCGCCTCGATCCACTCGTTGTCCCTGACGCCGATCTTCGCGGCGTCCTCGACGCTCATCCAGATCACCGGCCCGCCCCGGGACAGCGCGAGCATCAGTTCGTTGTCGTGGTACATCGAGTGGATCGACCACTTGGCGTGCGGGGTCAGGAAGCGGACCGTCACGCCGCCGTCGACGAGCTCGCCGGGCCTGCCGAAGTGGCGCGCCATGTTCAGCGGCGGGCGGAAGGCGGGCAGTTGCTCGCCGAGCTCGGCGACCCAGTCGTGCTCGACGAAGAAGTGCTGCCGCCCGGTGAGGGTGTGCCAGGGCTTCGACCGTTCGACGTTGAGGGTGAACGGCGAGTAGCGGCGGCCGCCCTTCTCCGATCCGGACCACTCGGGGCTGGTGAACACCGGCTGCGGCGCGGCCTGGGTGTCCGGGTAGGAGATGTGGTCGGTCTCGTGTCCTTCGACGAGGTCGGCGAACCGCTGCCCGGTGCGCAGTTCGAGTGCGGCGAAACCGGCGGCGGCCACCCGCCCGTTGGTGGTGCCGGACAGCGCCAGGATCGCCTCGCACATCCGGTCGGCGGTCGCGAGCGACGGGCGTCCGGCGAACGGGCCGTCGGCGACGACGCCGTTCTGGTGGGCGAGATACTCGATCTCCGGGGTGACGTCGACGGTGATCGCCTTGGTGGTGGTGCCGAGGGTGTCGAGCAGCGGGCCCACCGCGCGCATCTTGGCGCCGATCAGGGTGTAGTCGCGCTCGATCTCGACGAGCTTCGGCATCGTCACACCGGGCACGGGCAGGCACTCCCCCGCCTTCCAGTCCCGCACCCGGCCGCCGGGCATGGCGAGCTCGTCGGGTGTGTCGTGCTGCAGCGGCACCGCGAGCACGTCGCGGCGTACGCCGAGGTGGGTGGCCGCGAGCTCGCTGAACCGGTCGGCGAGGGCGAGGAAGGCGTCGTAGTCGGTGTGCGCGTCCGCCGGCGGCTCGACGGCCGGGCTGAACGCGTGCACGAACGGGTGCATGTCCGTGGTCGAGATGTCGTGCTTCTCATACCAGGTGGCGGCCGGCAGGACCACGTCGGCGTGGAGGCCGGTGTTGGTCATCCGGAAGTCGATCGCGGTGAGCAGGTCCAGCTTCCCGGCCGGCACCTCGTCGCGCCAGACCACGTCGCGGGGCCGCTGATCGGGGTCGCACTCCTGCGCGCCGGCGAGGGAGTCCACCCCGAGCAGGTGCCGCATGAAGTACTCGTTGCCCTTGCCCGAGGAGCCCAGCAGGTTGGCCCGCCACAGGGTGAGGCAGCGGGGGAAGTTCGCCGGATCGTCGGGGTCCTCGGCGACCGCCTTGAGCCGACCGGCCTGGAGTTCGTCCACGACGTACTGCTGCACGGTGCGGCCCGCCTCGGCCGCCTCGTCGGTGAGGTCGAGGGGATTGCGGTTGAACGCCGGGTGGCCGGGGCTCCAGCCCATCCGCTGGGCGGCGGCGATCGTGTCCGCGAACGTCATGCCGGTGAACCGGCCGGTGCCCAGCGGCGAGGACAGCTCGTCGGCGGGCACCCGCTCGTACCGCCACTGGTCGGTGTGCAGGTACCAGTACGGCGTCGCGGCCTGGTGGCGCATCGGGCGCTGCCAGTCGAAGGCGAAGGACATGTGCTGCTGTCCGGTCAGCGGCCTGGCCTTCTCCTGGCCGACGTAGTGCGCCCAGCCGCCGCCGTTGACGCCCTGGCAGCCGGTCAGCGTGACGAGCGCGATGAAGGCCCGGTAGGTCATGTCGGAGTGGAACCACTGGTTGGCGCCGGCGCCGAGGACGATCAGGGAGCGGCCCCGGCTGCGTTCGGCGTTGCGCGCGAACTCGCGGGCGATCCGGGCGGCGAGCGTGGCGGGAACCCCCGTGATCTGCTCCTGCCACGCGGGGGTGTTGGGCTCGCCTGCGTCGTCGTACCCGGCCGGCCAACCGCCCGGCAGGTCGCCGCGGCGCACGCCGTACTGCGCCATCAGCAGGTCGAACACGGTCGTGACGAGGTGGCCGCCCACCCGCGTGACCGGTACGCCCCGGCGCATCGTGGCGCCGCCTTCGGTGTCACCGACGTCGAACCGGGCCAGCTCGACCTCGACGGCGTCGCCGGTGAGTCCGAGCAGGCCGAGCCCGGGCACGACCTCGCCGAGGTCGAGGTTCCACCGCCCGGCGTCCCGCTCGCCGTAGCGGAACCCGAGCGAGCCGTTCGGCACGACCGGCTCGCCCGTACGCTCGTCGAGGAGCACCGTCTTGTGCGCCGCCGCCGAGTCCCCGGCGTCACCCTCGGCGAGGTCCTGGGACGTGAGGAAGCGGTCGGGCGTCCAGGCGCCGTTGTCACGCCGCCGGAGCGTGACGAGGAACGGCAGGTCGGTGTAGCGGCGGACGTAGTCGGTGAAGTACGGCACCTGGCGGTCGCGGAAGAACTCGGTGAGGATGACGTGGCCCATGGCCATCGCCAGTGCGCCGTCCGTGCCGGGGTGCGGCGCGAGCCAGTCGTCGGCGAACTTGACGTTGTCCGCGTAGTCGGGACTCACCGCGACGACCTTGGTGCCCCGGTAGCGGGCCTCCGCGAGGAAGTGCGCGTCCGGGGTCCGGGTCACCGGAATGTTGGAGCCCCACATCATCAGATAGGTGGAGTTCCACCAGTCGCCCGCCTCGGGCACGTCGGTCTGGTCGCCCCAGATCTGCGGGGACGCGACCGGAAGGTCGGCGTACCAGTCGTAGAAGCTCAGCAGCGTGCCGCCCAGCAGCGCGTGATAGCGGGTGCCGGCGGCGAACGACGCCATCGACATCGCCGGGATCGGGGAGAATCCCACCACGCGGTCCGGGCCGTACGTCTTCGTCGTGTATACGTGGGCGGCGGCGATCATGGTGATCGCCTCGTCCCACGAGGCGCGCACGAAGCCGCCGCGGCCCCGCTGACCCTTGTACGCGCGTGCCTTCATCGGGTTCTCGACGATGTCGGCCCAGGCGAGCACCGGGTCGCCGAGGCGCTCCAGCGCCTCCCGGAACATCCCGGCCAGCGCCCCGCGCACGTACGGGTGCCGGACGCGGGACGGCGAGTACTCGTACCAGGAGAAGGACGCGCCGCGCGGGCAGCCGCGCGGCTCGTAGTCCGGCGAGTCCGCACCCGTCGTCGGATAGTCCGTGGCCTGGTGCTCCCAGGTGATGAGGTCGTCCTTGACGAACACATTCCAGGAGCACGAGCCGGTGCAGTTGACGCCGTGCGTCGACCGGACCACCCGGTCGTAGCGCCACCGGTCCCGGTAGAACGACTCCCAGGCGTTCCGGTCGATCTGGTGCAGGGTCCGCCCGCCGTCACCGACCGTCTCCTTCGTCAGGAAACGACGCGCGGCCAGCAGCGGCGCCGCACCGGGCACAGAGTCCGTGGCGGGAGAACCGGCGGCGTCCGGGGACGGGCGTGGTGACACGGCGATGCACTCCTTCGATGAAGCCGATGCGGCGCGCGTCGCGCCGCGTATGTCAGGCTCCTCCGATGCGGGGTGGTACGGCAGGTGCCGGCCGTCCCGGCCTGCCGGGACCTTGGTCCTGCGCTGATCGACAGTCCTGCGCTGATCGACAGGTTTTCGCGGACGACGAGACGCGGCCGCCGCGCGGCTCCTTCGAGGCGGCGAGAGGTCGCGGGTCGAAGGAGCGACGCGGCGGCCGCGGATGACGATGACGGCCGGGGGCGGGTTCAGCGGCCGGTTCAGCCGCCCGAAGCCGGCACGCCCGAAGCCGACCCCGAAGCCGGCCCCGAAGCCGGCAGCAGCGTGCCGACCGGGCCCGGACCTTCTCGACGGCCTCCCAATCGTCGGTGCCCAGGCTCGCCAACGCCGCCGGGAACACCCCGTCCTGCTCCTTGAGGATGTGGGCGCGCAGGAGGTTCAGGACGTCGAGCAGCCTGAGCGGCCAGCCGGGGTCGGCAGGTGTGCCGTCCGCGGCCTCCCCCAGGACCGCCTCGATGCGCCGGTGCTCCGCTTCCAGCCCGGCGACCTGCTCGGGGAACTCCCCGGCGAGAGCGGGGAACAGGCCGTGCTCCTCGACCTCGGTGTGCGGGCCGAGCACCGCGGCGATCCGTCCGGCGATCGCGGCCATCGCGTCCACGTCGCCGGCGGAGTGCGCCGTACGCGCGTCCCCGATCAGGTCGACCACCAGATCGTGCTCGCGAGTCAGCTCGCCGATCGCGGTCACGGCCTGGCAGCCGCAGTACTCACACATGTGCTTTCGACCCTTCGATCAGGCCCGGCCCGGCGGCGCGGCGGGCGTCCGGGCGACGGCGGTGGTGTCCAGCAGCAGGGCGGCCAGCGCGACCAGGGCCAGCAGCGCCAGCCCCAGGGCGTAGGTGCCGTAGCGGCCGTAGATGAAGCCCATCAGCAGTGGCGGCACGAAACCGCCCAGACCGCCCGCGGCGCCCACGATCCCGGTGACCGAGCCGACCTTGTTCGCCGGGGCGAGCAGCGCCACCAGGGCGAACGTCGCGCCACTGCCGACGCCGAGCGCGGCGGCCATGGACAGGAACGCGACCGTGCCGAGTGGCGCCAGCGCGGGCGTGAACGCCTGGACCACGGCGCCGGCCACGACGACGAGCAGCGTCCCGGCGAGCACCCGCGCCGGCCCGAGCCGGTCGGACAGCCACCCGCCGACCGGGCGCATCAGCACCGCCAGCAGCACGAATCCGGCCATCCGATTGGCGGCATCGGCCTGGGCCAATCCGTACGCGGTCTTGAGGTAGGCGGGCAGGTAGACCGAGAACGCCACATATCCCCCGAACGCCACCGCGTACAGCGCAGAGGCCTGCCAGGTCACCCGCAGCCGCAGCGTGGCCGCCAGCCGTTGCGCCAGCGACTCGGCCGGCACCGCCCGGCCCGGCGCGTCCCGCAGCAGCAGGGCCGCCACCACCGCGTACGCGGCGAGCACAGCGGCGGTGACCACGAACGGGGGTCGCGGTGCCGCCCGCGTCGGTCAGTTTTGACCGTGGTCAACGCGCTGATCGCGGTGCCGCCCATGCCCGCGCCGAACACGCCGACGGCGAGGCCGCGCCGCGCGGGCGGGAACCAGGCGTTGACGAACGGCACGCCGATCGCGAAGGCCGTGCCGCCGATGCCGAGGAAGAAGCCTCCGGCCAGCAGCCCGGCCAGCGAGGTCTGCCCCGCGAGCCCCAGGTAGAGCACCGGCACGACGGTGGCCAGCGACACCAGCGGGAACATGACGCGGCCGCCGTACCGGTCCGTCAGCGCGCCGACCGGGATGCGGCCCAGCGACCCGACCACCACCGGCACCGCCACCACCAGCGACTGCTGGAAGGGGCTCAGGTACAGAGCCTCCTGGAACTTCGGCGCCAGCGGGCTGAGCAGCGCCCAGGCCCAGAAGTTGATCGCGAAGCCGACCGTGGCCAAGGTCAGCATCAGCGCCGGACGCCCGGCCGGTCGGCGTCCGGCTGTCCGGCCGGCGCGTCCCCCGCACTCATGGTTGCCTCCACTGTGTATCGCTCAGGGTGCGGTGATCGAAGGTGTCACCGCTGGGCGTACACAGCGTCTCCGGCCGGTAGATCGACGAGACAGGGACCTTGGACCTCTCTGAACGGGCCGCGCGTCACCCCTCACCGCCGCCGGCGACCGGTCACGAGGACCGGCCGCCGGCTTTCGGGAGGACGGGTCACACGGTCTGCCAGAGCGCCGGGACGTTCGGCGGCTCCCAGCCGGTCAGCGCGGTGTGCGCCTGGACGCACCGGTAGGCACGCCCGTTGTAGGTGACCAGATCGCCGGCCTTGTAGGACGTGCCGGCGGTCCAGGCGCCGCCGGGCGTCGTCGGAGGCGTCGGGGTCGGGGTGGGCGACGGCGATGGGGACGGCGATGGGGACGGGGACGGCCTCGGTGAGGACGAAGGCGAGGGCGAGGGCGAGGGCGTCGGGCTCGGGCTCGGGCCGCCGGGGCCGGCCTGGAGGTCGACGCAGTTGTAGAAGGCGTTCTCGGTGTCGGCGATGTTCCAGACGGCCAGCAGCTTGATCCGGCCGGTCCTGCCGCCCAGGCTCACCGTGTGCGTGACGACGGACGGAGGCTCCTTGCCGTGGTCGTTGATGACCGCGATCCGCTCGTTGCCGATGTAGTACTCCCACGTGCTGGTGGCGTGGCGGGCCTCGATCAGCCACTTGAAGGTGACCGTGTCGCCGACCGTGGTGACGGGCCAGGGCTTGCTGTCGTCGTCAAGCGGAGCCCAGCGCGCGTCACCGCCGCTGCAGTTGTGCAGGCCCTTGGGCCCCTCGACGCTCTGCGGCTCCCAGATGATCTGACCGCAGTTGGGGACCTTGCCGGCGGCGCACCAGGCCTGCCGGCTCGGCGGGTCGGAGATGTAGCCGTGGGCCGAGGCGGGCGAGGCGATCACCACCACCGCTGTGGCGGCGACGACCAGCGCCGCCAGGGGCGCTAACAGTTTCCGCATGTCAGGGTTCCTCTGTTGGGGGGTAGTGAGGCCAATATAAAAGAAAGTTTCCTAACAATAAACCCCGAGAGTGGAATTCCGACACGTATGGATGTCAGGGCCGGCGGCTACGCGGCCGTCTTCGCCTCGCGGCGTTTCTCGATGGTCTCCATACCGACGAGGTCGTCCGGCAGCGCGTCGGGCATGTCGGCGTCGAAGCGGGCCAGTCGCCGTACGCGCAGCGCACCCGCCACGACGGCCGCCATGCCCAGCGCGCAGACCAGGTAGAGGAATGCGATCCCGCGTCCGGGCCCGACGCCGATCACCGCGCCGACGGTCGGGGCGAGCGCCCCGCCGGGGGCCAGCATGGGGTCGAACAACGCGGCGCCCAGCGGTGCGACGAGCCCCATCCCGATCGGCAGGGTCGACCAGGCCACGAGCGTGTTCAGCGCGAAGACCCGGCCGTGATACCGGTAGGGCACCTTGATCTGCACGATGGTCGAGTACATCGCGTTCATCAGGGTCAGGAAGTACGTCAGCGAGAACGCGCCCGCACCGATCACCAGCAGTGAAGGCCGGAGCCCGGTGACCACGCTGCCGGCGGCGATGGCCAGCGTCGACACGAGCACCCCGCGGAAGCGCCACTTGGCCGGCCCGCCCCAGACGGCCATCGTCAGCCCGCCGAGCATCACGCCGAGGCCCGTCACCACGGAGATCACGCTGACCTCGGTGAGCGTGGCGAACGACAGGACGAGCGGAGAGACGAGCAGCAGGAGCGGGGACAGGAAGATGTTCAGCACCGCGAAGAAGACGAGCATCGCCCGCAGCCCGCGTTCGTTCCACGTGTAGGCGAAGCCCTTGCGGATCTCGGTGCTCAGCGGTTCGCGCGGCCGCCACGGCAGCGTGTCCGGGAACCGGACCGCCAGCACGGCGACGATGGCGAAGACGTAACTGGCCACGTCGATGACCACGATCCCGCCCAGCTTGATCCAGGCGAGCAGTCCCGCGGCGATCAGCGGGACGACGAGCTGTGCGACACCGTTGGCCATCTGGGTGACGCCCATCGCGTGCCCGAGGTAGCGCTTGGGCACGAGCTGCGGAATGGCGGACGTGTAGGCCAGGCGCTGGAAGTTCGTCGCGATCGACAACGCGACGATCAGCAGGTAGACCTGCCAGAGCCGGAGCTCGCCGAAGAGGATCAGGCAGGCGAGCACGAGCTGGATGCCCGCGCAGGCGAAGTCGGCCCGCAGCATGACCCGCCGCCTGTCGCCCCTGTCGACGATCGCCCCGGCCAGCGGCGAGACCAGCAGCCCGGCCAGGTTGAGCACGGCCAGGATGGAGAACTGCGCGATCGAGCCGGAGTCGACGAGGATCGTCAGCGGCAGCGCCCATCCGGTCAGAGCCGATCCGATCATCGAGATCTGCTGACCGGCGGCGACGGTGAGGAACCGGGTCATGCCGGGCCTGACGACGGGCCCGGCCGCCGGTTCCGGATCGCGCGTCCCCGAGGTGCTCACGCCGTGGACCCACCACGAGTCGTCCGGTTCGTGCGGGGCGGGCCGGTCCAGCGAGCGGTGGGTCCGCAGGATCTCGGCCAGCTCGGCGGCCCGGTAGCGCAGGAAGTAGTGGCCGCCCTCGTCCAGCACCACGAGCGCGTTGGTGTCGGAGAGGAAGGCCCACTCCCGGTAGCGCTCCTCGTAGAAGTCGGTCGCCGGGTCGCGCTCGCCGACCACCGAGATGATCGGCGCCTTCAGCCGCTGCCGGTCCGGGGAGTCGAACAGCTCGGTGAAGAACCTCTCGGCCGCCTTCGAATCCCGCCGCATCGTACGGATGATCCGGTCGGCCACGCCGGGGTCGAGCTCGTCCAAGTCGACGCCGCGCGCCTTGAGCCGGTTGATGTCGGTCTGGCTACGGCTCAGCCGGTCGACGTCCACGAGCCTCGACAGCCTGCCCAGCACTCCGCGCGGCCGGGCGAACGGGAAGATCGCCCCGATGTAGAGGGCCTCGACCTCCCGGCCGGCCGCCTCGACCCGCCGCGCCAATTCGACCGCGAGAGCCGCGCCCACCCCGCAGTGGCCGTAGATCGCGATCGGTCCCTCGATCGAGAGGATCTCCTCGGCGCAGCGGGCCGCGAGGGCGTCGAACTCCATCGCCTCCTCGTCGAGGCCGATGTCGTGGCCGGGGATGGCGACGGCGTACAACGCGTGGTCGCCGGGCAGCGCGTCGGCCAGCGGCTGGTAGACGACCGCGCTGCCGACCCGTACGGCACGCAGACGTAGGTGAGGCGGGCGGTCCGCCCCGACGGGGTGAGGCGCTGGAGCAAGGGGCGCGGACCCGCGGGGACCGGCCGCTCGGCGAAGGCGGCCAGCTCGCGCACGGTCCGGTGGGAGAACACGTCGACCAGGCCGATCCGGCCGATGCCCGCCTTGCGTAGCTTGGCGACGATCCGGATGGCGAGCAGCGAGTGGCCGCCGAGGTCGAAGAAGTCGTCGTCGAGGCCGACCCGTCCGGCTTCCAGGACCTCGGCCCAGACGGCCGCGATCGCCTTCTCGGTGCCGGTCGCCGGCTCGGCGTACTCGGTGTCGCCGGCGGAGGCGGCCGGGGCGGGCAGTGCCGCACGGTCGAGCTTGCCGTTCGGGGTGAGCGGCAGGGTCTCCAGGAAGACGAACTGCGACGGCAGCATGTACTCCGGCAGGATGTCGCGTACGGCCGCCCGCATCGCGGCCGCCTGGGCGGCTTCCTTGGGGACGCCGGTCAGGTAGGCGACGAGCCGGTCGGCCCGCACGACGACGACGGCCTCGCGGGCGCCCGCCCTCTCGCGCAGCGCCGCCTCGATCTCGCCCGGCTCGATGCGCAGCCCCCGCAGCTTGACCTGGTTGTCGAGACGGCCGAGGAAGTCGATGGTCCCGTCGGGCAGCCAGCGGGCCGCGTCACCGGTCTTGTAGAGACCGTCGAAGAACCGCTCGGCGGTCAGCTCCGGCCGGTCGTGGTAGCCGAGCGCGACGCCGACCCCGCCGATGTGCAGCTCGCCGGGCATCCCGACGGGCACCGGCCGGCGATGCCGGTCGAGGACGTGCAGCGTGATGTTCTGGATGGGCGAGCCGATCGGCACGCGTACGCGTCCCGAGAGCCGGTCGAGGGTGCACTCCCAGGAGGACACGTCGATGGCGGCCTCGGTCGGGCCGTACAGGTTGTGCAGTTCCGCCGGGATCGTCCGCAGGCAGCGTACGGCCAGGTCGACCGGGAGCTCCTCACCGCTGCAGATGACGCGGCGCAGGGAGGTGCAGGTGGCCGCGCCCTCCTCGGCGAGGAACACCGCCAGCATCGACGGCACGAAATGGGTGGTGGTCACGCCCTCGGCGTTGATCAGGTCACGCAGGTAGGCCGGGTCGCGGTGGCCTCCCGGCTCGGCCAGCACCAGCCTGGCCCCGGTCGTCAGCGGCCAGAAGAACTCCCACACCGACACGTCGAAGCCGGCCGGGGTCTTCTGCAGCACCACGTCGTCGGGGGTGAGGCCATAGCGCTTCTGCATCCAGTCGAGCCGGTTGACGATGCCGCGGTGGCTGTTGGGCACCCCCTTCGGCCTGCCGGTCGAACCGGAGGTGTAGATCATGTACGCGGCCGTGCCTGGCTCTCCGGCGGTCCCGGGCGAGGTCACGGGCAGGTCCGCCGCCTCCGACGGCTCGTCCAGCAGAAGGACGGTCGCGTCGCCCAGCCGGTCGGCCAGACGCCGCTGCGCCAGCACCACGGGCGCACCCGAGTCCGACAGCATGAACGCGAGCCGGTCGGCCGGGTAGTCCGGGTCGAGCGGCACGTATGCCGCGCCCGTCTTGAGCACGCCGAGCAGGGCGGCCACGAGCTCGATCGAGCGTTCCGCGCAGACCGCGACCAGCGCGCCCGTGCCCACGCCGAGACCGGTCAGCCGGTGCGCCACCCGGTTCGCCCGCTCGTCGAGCTCCCGATAGGTCACCGACGCGCCCCGGAACGTCACGGCGGTCGCGCCGGGCGTACGCGCGACCTGCTCCTCGACCATGCCGTGCAGGGTGGCGTGCGCCGGGAAATCGGCGGCGGTGTCGTTCCAGGCCCCGATCAGCCCGGCGTCCTCCCCCAGCGGCAGCGGCAGCCTGCTGACCGGCACGCCGGGCTCGGCGACGGCCGCCCGCACCAGCGCCTCCAGGTGCCCGGCCATCCGCTCGACCGTGCCGGGGTCGAACAACGTGGTCTTGTACGTGAACGTGCAGGCCAGGCCGCCGCCCGGGGTGGGCACCAGGTAGAGCTCCAGGTCGTGGCGGGCCGAGCCGGGCCGCAGGGGAAAGTCCGACACCCCGCCGTCGTCGCTCCGGCCGGCGAAGTCGTGCATCGAGAACAACGTGTCGGCCAGCGGCTGTCTGCTCGGGTCGCGCGGCACGCCGAGCGCGTCGACCAGCCGGCTGAACGGCAGCTCCTGGTGGTCCAGCGCCTCGACCACCGTGTCCCTGGTGCGGGCCAGCAGCTCGGCGAAGCTCGGGTCGCCGTCGAGCCGGGCGCGCAGCACCAGCGTGTTGACGAACATGCCGACCACGTCGTCGAGCTCGGGCCGGGTCCGCCCGGCCACCGGAGTGCCGACCGCGAAGTCGTCCTGCCCCGAATATCGCGCGATCAACAGCTGGAACGCGGCCAGCATCGTCATGAATCTGGTCGCGCCGTGCCGCCCGCCCAGCTCGGTGAGCCGGTCGACCAGCTCGGGGTCGAGCTCGTGGACGTGTGACGCGCCGTCGAAGCACTGGCGTGGCGGCCGGGGCCGGTCCACGGGCAGGTCCGCCCTCGGCAGCGCGGCCAGTTCCCGCCGCCAGTAGGCCAGCTCACGGTCGAACCGCCGCCCGCGCTGCCACAGCGCGACGTCGCCGTAGCGTACGGCGGGCGCGGCCGGGTCCTCTCCGCGGCACAGGGCCAGCAGGTCGCGCATGAGCAGGTGCGCCGACTGGCCGTCGGCGACGATGTGGTGCACGAGCAGCGCGAGGACGTGCTCGTCCCCGCCCTTCTTCACCAGCAGCGCCCTGAGCAGCGGCCCCTCCGCGAGGTCGAGCGGGATCGCGCTCTCGGCGTCGATCAGCGCGACGGCCTCCTCGTCCGTCGCGGCCGCCGCCTCGCGTAGGGGCACGTCCGCCTCCGGCACGACGTGTACGGCGGGCAGCCCCTCGTCCGTCGCCGGGAACCGGTGCCGCAGGCTCTCGTGCCGCTCGGGCAGCCTGGCCAGCGCCGCCCTGAGGCGGTGCGCGTCGAGCGGCCCGCGCAGCCGTACGGCCATCGCGATCGTGTAGGTGGAGGTGCCCGGTGTGAAGTGCTCCATGAACCAGATCGGTTCCTGGGCGGCGGCGAGCGGCGGCTCGGCGCCCTCGGGGCGGCGCGGGATCGCCCGATCCGCCTGATCGGCCTGGCCTGGCCGATCGGCCCGCCTGGACCGCAGCCGCTGTCTGAGCAGTTCCTTCTTCGCCTCGGACAGGTCGGCTGCGGACATCAGGTGAGCCCTTCGACGGCGGCTTTGAGCGCGTTGAGGAAGAGGGCGGCGTCCCTGCCGTTGATCAGGCGGTGGTCGTAGGCCAGGCCGATGTCGGCGAGGGTTCCGTCGCGCGGCCCGGTGACGGCGAGCGCGCAGACGGTGCCGGGGAAGACGAACGGGATCGCCAGCACGACCCCGTGCTCGGTGTGCAGGGTGACGACGAAGTTGGCGCCGGACAGGTCGCTCACCGTGAACTCGCCGGTGGCGGCGGCGAGCCGGTGCTTCATGAAGGTGGTCGCGATGTCCTTCGTCGTACGGCTCGCCGCGTCGTGGACGACGGGGACGTACAGCCCCTCGCCGACGTCGACGGTGACGCCGATGTTCGCAGCCTCGGACAGCAGCGCCCTGGTGGTGTCGGCAGTGGCGCCGGCAGTGCCGTCGGCGGCTTCCTCGACGGTCGCGAAGAACAGCGGGAACCGCTCGTGCAGGCCCGCGACGGCCTGGACGAACACCTCCGCGAGCCCCACCGGGCGGCGGATCTCCCTCGTCGTGGCCCGCGCGTACTCCAGCGCCGGGCCGAGGTCCATGCGGACGACGGCGTACGCGGCGGGGATGGTCCGGTGGGACAGCTCGACGGACCTGGCCACGGCCCGCTGCACCCGCGTGAGCCGGTGCTCGGCGGCGGAGGTCTCATCGCCGGCGGGCGTGGCGGCCAGGCGTTCGACGTCGGCCCGCCGGACGACGGGGATGCCGAGCGCCTCGATCCGTTCGAGGTCGATGCCGAGCTCGTCGATGAGCGCCCGCGCGGGGGCCGTGATGAGCGGCGCCGAGTCGTCGGCCGCACTCTGCTGTGCCGTGGGCGGGGACGCCGGTTCTGGGCCGGAGGGTTCCGCCGTCCCGCCGATCGAGGCGATCACGTCGTCCGGGCGGCACCAGACTCCCGGCCGCAGCCGGTGGCGCAGGATGCCGGAGGCGCCCGCCGTGAGCTCCTCGGCGGCCTTGGACGTCTCCACCAGCGCGACCGCGTCGTCCTCGGCGACCCGCGTGCCGTCGGCGGCGAGCCACTCGACCAGGAGATATTCGGTGTCGTTGTTGTTCAGCTTCGGCACGCGGAGCTCAGCCACGGAGGGTCTCCCTGATCGCGCTGTGGATCGTGGACTCGTTCACGAGGGCCGCCCGCTCGAGATGAGCCGCGGTGGGGATGACCCCGCCGAGGGAGTGGATCAACGTGACCGGGAGGGCCAGGCGCCCCCAGTGCCGTCGATGCACGACGTGGGCCACCTCGGCGCCCCACGTCCCCCCGGCGGTGCTCTCCTCGACGACGAACACCCGGCGCGCCGCGCGGACGTCCGCGTCGAAGACATCGGGCAGGTCGAACGGATACAGCCTGGACGGCACCAGCAGCGTGCCGGCGATCTCCTCCTCGACCAGCAGCGAGCGCATCGCGGCCAGCACCCGGTGCGCCGCCCCGCCGGGGGCGATGACCACGCAGTCGGGGGGACCGCCGAGGGACACCCTGGCCACGCCGCCGGAGACCTCCACCGAGAACGGTGGCTCCACCGCGCCCATCCGGCGCGTGTAGAGGACCTTGTCCTCGAAGAACACGCACGGTTCCGCCCGGGCGAACATCTCCTCGAACACGGCCAGGTTGTCGTGGAACGGCGACAGCTCGTAGAGGGCCAGATTCGGGATGCCGACGAAAT
Organism: Microbispora sp. GKU 823; assembly: GCF_002027145.1. Taxonomy (NCBI): domain Bacteria; kingdom Bacillati; phylum Actinomycetota; class Actinomycetes; order Streptosporangiales; family Streptosporangiaceae; genus Microbispora; species Microbispora sp. GKU 823. Next base: position 59,322 of record NZ_MWJN01000016.1, read on the forward strand.
GCTTCTGCGGGCTCTGGCTGTGGGTCGGCCCGTAACCGCGCCCGCCGCCGACCGGGCAGCGTACGACCATGCGCATCGGCAGGCGGGAGCCGTACATGGAGACCGACTTCGACGCGAAGTTGAGCAACTGGTCGAAGGCGAGCGCGGCGAAGTCGCCGAACATGATCTCGACGATCGCCAGGTCTCCCGACAGCGCGAGACCCGCGGCGAGGCCGGTGACGGCGTTCTCGCTGATGGGGGTCGACAGGACGCGGTCGGGGAAGCCGGTGGACAGCCCTCGGGTGATCTTGAAGGCGCCGCCGTACGGATCGACGACGTCCTCTCCCAGCAGGTAGAGGTTCGGCTCCCGGGCGAGCAGGGCGGCCAGCGCCGCGTTCAGGTTCTCCGCGACCCTCACGGCCCCTCCCCCTGTGACCCTTCCCACCGTGACGGGCCCCGCGCCGTGACCTCCGCGGCGACCGCCTCGATGTGCGCGCGGGCCTCCGCGTCGAGCCGCGGAAAACGGCCGGGGCAGGCCGCCGCGCACCGGGTGTACCAGTCCTGCTCACGCAGAGCCTGTACGGCTTGAGCGGGTCTGGTGTCGTCGCCCTTGCTGTGCGGTCCGAGGCGCCGGGTGACGAACTCGACGACGAGAGGCGTCGAGCGGGAACGGACCCGCGACACCAGGGGTTCGAGCGTGCGGCGGATCTCGGTGACGTCGGAGCTCTCGACCAGGTAGTGGTCGATGCCGAACGCCGCCGCCCGGCCCGCGATGCTCCCCGCGAGGTGCCGGGACGTGGGCGTCGACTGGGCGATGCCGTTGTTCTCCACGACGACGAGCAGCGGCAACACCCACAGCGACGCGATGTTCAACGCCTCGTAGACCGCGCCCTCGCCGAACGTGCCGTCCCCGATGTAGACGCAGGCGAGGCGGCCGGGCTCGGCCCGCTTGAGGTGCAGCGCGACCCCCGCGGCGACCGGCAGGCTCTCCCCCTGCACTCCCGTGGACAGGAAGCGGTCCCTGCGGATGTGCTGGCTGCCGCCGACCCCGGCGCAGACGGCTCCCTCACGGCCCATGATCTCCGCGAACAGTCCGGCGGGGTCGCGGAAGCGTGCCAGGTAGTGGCCGTGCCCGCGATGGTTGCTGAACACGTGGTCGCCCGGGTCGAGCAGCGCCTCCAAGGCGACCGGGATGTACTCCTGGCCGAGACAGGTGTGGGTCGTGCCGTTGAGCAGGCCCCTGCCGAACAGGTCCAGCAGCTTCAGCTCGAACGCCCGGATCATCAGCATGAGCGAGAGATCGGCGTCGTCCGGACCGGACGCCTCCGCCGGGAAGACGGCCGGCTCGGCCGTGACGGGCCGCGTCACCGGCGGATCACCCGGAGCACGCCGGCGATCGTCGGATTGTCGAAGAAGTCGTCCAGCTCGACCTCCACGCCCAGCCGCTTGCGCATGCGGGCGATGATCTGGGTGATGGTCAGCGAGTGGCCGCCGAGCTCGAAGATGTCGTCGTGCGGCTCGATGGGAGCGAGCTTGAGCACCTCCTCCCAGATGGCGCGGATCTCGGCGGCCAGTGGATCGGCGAGATCCACGCCCGGGCCGGTGTCCCCCGTGTCCTCCACCAGGTGCGGCGCGGGGACGGGCCAGGCGACCACGGGTTCCCGGGTCGGCAGCATCTCCAGGGGCCGGGCGGGATCCTGCGCGACCGCCGCCAGCACCGCCCGTAGGTCGTCGGCGAACCCGACCGGATCGGCCAGCTCGCCGGGGTCGTAACGGAGGCTCGCGGTCATTCCCGGCGCCGACACCGCCGAGCCGTCGGAACGGCCGGCATGGTCCAGGACCTGGAGCTGCAGGGCGCCCCGCACCGCGTGGTTGAACGCCAGCCGGTCGACCTGACCGAACCCCTCCGCCGAGCCCGTGCCGTACGCCGCGGCGCGCCGGTAGCTGACCGAGACGGGAGCGAGCGCCGCATGGGGTTTCAGCCCGGCGACCGCCCTGGCCAGGGGGACCTCGCGGTAGGTGTACACGCTCCTGAGCTCGGCGCGCAGCCCGGCGGCGAACGTCGTGAACGGCGCGTCGGGCGGCGGGCTGGAGAAGACGGGCAGTTCGTTGACGAAGGGGCCGATGTGTCCCTCCGACTCGGCGGTGCGGGTCGACAGGTCGATCGCGGTGACGACGTCGGCGTTGCCGTACGACATGAGGAGCGCGTGCAGCGCCGCGAGCAGCACCTCGAACCTGGTCAGACCGGGCAGATCGGGGACATCGAGCGTGAACTCCAGCAGCCGCCCCTGACCGGCCCGGCGGGAGCGGAGCACCCCGCCCGGTAGAAGAGTCTCGCCCGGCTCGCGCCACCTGTCCGCCCAGAACGCGCGAGCCTCGCCGAGCAGGGCGGCCACCCGCTCCCGCTGGCCGGCGGCGTGGTCGAGGGGCTCGATCGGCGGCGGGACGGCACCGGCCGCGAAGGCGGCGAGGTCGGCGACCAGGACGTCCTTGGACCCGCCGTCGAAGACCAGGTGGTGGGCGACGATCACGAGGGTGTCGTCGACGAGCGTGAACCGGACGAGCGGGCCGTTCTCCAGGTCGAAGGGCCGTCTGACGGCCTCCTCCACCGACTCGCCCGTCTCCAGGGACGGGTGCCGGGTGGCGGGCACCAGGTGGGGCACGCCGTCGTGCTCGCGTACGGCCCGGCCCAGCAGCGGATGCCGCTCGACCACGCTCGCGCACGCCTTGGCCAGCACGGCGGGATCGGGAGCCGGCGAACCGCCGAAGCGGATCACGATCGGCATGTGGTACGCCGACCCCGCCCCCATCCGCTCGGTGACCCACATCCCATGCTGGGCGAACGAGACCTGCGTCATAGTGCGACCTCTCGGAGTGAGCGCTTGTCCACCTTGCCGCCGTGGTTGCGTGGCAGGGCGTCGAGGGTGATGAGCCGTACGGGAAGCTCGTGCGGGGCCAGCAGGTCCTTGAGGAAGATCCGCAGCTCCTCGTGCGGGACGGTCCCGACGACGGCGACCGCGACGGCCTTGCCGAGCGTGGGATGCGGCACCCCGAAAGCGGCCGCCTCGACGACGCCGGGGTGCCGGTGGACGGCCTCCTCGACATGGATCGTGGACACCTTGTAGGCCCCCGACTTGATCACGTCGCTCTCGCGGTCGACCAGGTAGAGGTAGCCGTCGTCGTCGAGATAGCCGAGATCTCCCATGCGCACCCAGCCGCCGCGGAAGACCTCGCCCGTGGCTGCCTCGTCGCCGTAGTAGGCGCGGGTGACGGCCGGCGACCGCATCCACACCTCGCCGGTCGCGCCGGGCGGCAGCGCCCCGCCGTCCGCCGCGGCGATCCTGACGGCCCCGCCCGATACCGGGCGGCCCACGCTGGACGGCCGCTCCGGATCGAAGATCATCACGGTCTGCGCGGGCGCGGCCTCGGTCGAGGTGTAGTAGTTCGTGATCGTCGCGTTGGGGAACGCGGCGCTGAGATCGACCCCGATCCGCGCCGGCAGCGGCGCCGCCGCCGAGCCGAGCAGCAGCACGCTCGACAGGTCGTGCCTGGCCTGCACCCCGGCGGCGAGCATCTCGATCGCCATGGCGGGGACGACGAAGACCGTGCCCGCCCGGTAATGCTCGATCAGCGCGGCGAACCTGCCGGGCGTGAAACGCGGCAGCGTGACCACCTCGGGGTGCGCGTCCACGGCGTTGACCAGCATCCACTGGCCGGCGTTGGTGCCGATGGGAAAGGCGTGCGCGAGGTGCCTGGAATGGGTGAACGGCCTGCGGCGGCCCCCGCAGCCGTGGGCCAGGTTCGCGTGGGTGGCGGCGACCCCCTTGGGCCAGCCCGTGGTGCCGGACGTGTAGAGGATCTGCGCCGGGTCGCCGGGCGCCGGCGGTTCGAGATCCTCGGCCCCGCCGCCCTCGGCGTACGGCAGTTCGCCCGGCCGCAGCACCGCGGTGGCGCCGCAGTGCGCGAGCATCGCGTCGACGTCTCCGCCGGCCAGGCGGTCGGAGAGCGGCACGGCGACCGCCCCCGCCCCGAGCACGCCGAAGAACGCGACCGCGTAGTCCAGCCAGTCGCCGTTGCCGAACACGAGACCCACCCGGTCACCGCGGCCGATCCCCCGGCCGCGCAGCGCGCGGGCCAGGCCGTACGACCTGCGCTCCCACTCGCCGAAGGTCATTGAGCCCGAGCCGTGGACGGTCATCGCCACCCGGCCAGGGTCGGCGGCGGCCCGCTCTCGAAGCAGGCCGGGAAGAGTCATGCTCACGATCGGCTCCCGGAAAGTCGCCAGGACGAGAATCGCCAGATCAGAGGTCACCCGGCCACGCGGACACGCGTGGCCGTACGGGTTTTCTAATAAGAAAGTTTCCTAATTAAATTTCGGCGCCAGTCTGACACGAGCGCGCCGAGGGCGGCAACCCCCTCCCGCCGAACCGGTCCGGCGCCGCACCGGCGGAGCCTTGCGGGTGGCCGAAGATCCGTGGAAGACTGCGGCCAGCCGAAAACAGTTAAGAATCTTTCCAGAAGGCCACCTGCCCCGGGGGTAGGCACGTGAAGACAGGTCCGCTGTCCCGTGGTCAGGAACGACTCTGGTTTCTGAACCAACTCGACCCCGACGATCCCTCGTACAACACCGCCTACGCCTACCGGCTGCGCGGGGAGCTCGACGTCGCGGCCCTCGAAGCCGCCTTCGGCGCGGTCGCGGCCAGGCACGATGCGCTGCGCACACGCTTCCTCCAGGTCGGCGGACGGCCGGCGGCCGTCGTGGAGCCGCCCGCGCCGGTGACGATCGAGCAGGTCGCGGCGGGATCGGAAGACGAGGCCGGGCGGATCGTGCGCGCCCGCACCAATGCCGCGTTCGACCTCGCCGAGCGGCCGCCGTTCCGGGTCACGCTGGTGCGTCTCGGCCCCGCCGACCACGTGCTGTGCGTCGTGTTGCACCACATCAACGGCGACGGCTGGTCGCTCAACGTGCTCAGGACCGAGGTGGCCGCCCACTACGCGGGCCGCGCGCTCCCCGAGACGCTCCCGCCGCAGTACGGCGACCACGTGCGCACCCGCGACGACCGCGCTGACCTGAACCGGGCGGACCTGGACTGGTGGGTGTCGCGACTGACCGGGGCGCCCGTCCTGGAACTGCCCGCCGACCGGCCGCGTCCGGCCACGCGGGGCACGGCGGGCGGGGAGGTCCGTTTCCGCATCCCGCCCGAGCTGGCCGCCAAGGTCGCGGAGTCGGCCCGGCAGGCGCGCTGCACGCCGTACATGCTGCTGCTCGCGGCCTACCAGGCGCTGCTCGCCCGGCACAGCGGGCAGACAGACTTCTGCGTGGGCACTCCCTCGGCCGGGCGCGACAGCACCGAGCTGGAGCAGATGATCGGCTACCTGTCGACGACCATGGTGCTCCGATGTGACCTGTCCGGTTCGCCGAGCTTCGCCGAACTGCTCCGCCGCACCCGCCGGGCCGTCCTGGACGCGCTCGCCCATCGGGACGTGTCGTTCGAGCGCCTGATCGGCGTGCTCGGGGTGGAACGCGACCCGAGCAGGACACCGCTTTTCCAGACCATGTTCGCGCTGCACACCCACGGCGACGTGGCCGATCCGGTGCCGGGCCTGGTCGCCGAGCCGTTCCCGCTCGGCTGGCACCCCGCCAGAGTCGACCTGTCGCTCGACCTGTACGCGGAGGACGACGGCGGCGTGCTCGGCGTCGCCATCTACAGTCAGGAGCTCTTCGACCACGAGACGGTCGAGCTGATGACCGAGCGCTACCTCGTGCTCCTCGCCGCGGCCGTCGCGGACCCCTCGCTGCCCGTGGGACGGCTCGAGCTGCTCACCGGGCGAGAGCGGGCCAGGCTCGCCGCCTGGAACGACACCGCCGCCGAGCTGCCTCCGCTCACCCTGGTCGACCTGGTGCTCGACCAGGTGGCCGCCGCGCCCGACGCGGTCGCGGTGGTGGCGGAAGGCACACCACACCGGGAGCTGACCTACCGCGAGCTGGCCGTACGGGCGGCGGGGCTGGCGGCGCGGCTGCGCGACCGGGGCGTCGGGCGCGGCCGCGTGGTCGCGGTGCGCATGTCGCGCGGCCCGGCGGTGATCGTCGCGCTGCTCGGCGTCGCGATGGCGGGTGCGGCCTACCTGCCGGTGGACCCCGACTACCCGGAGGCCCGCGTTGAGTACATGATCGAGGACTCGGGCGCGGCCCTCGTCCTCACCGACGCCGACCTCGCCGGCCTCCTCTCGGGTCTCCCGGGTGAGGATCCGGTCGACGCGGCGCCTATCAAGGGGCCCGCCGAGAGGCCCTCACCCGGCGACACCGCCTACGTGCTCTACACCTCCGGCTCCACGGGACGGCCGAAGGGGGTGGTGGTGCCGCACCGCGCGCTCACCAACTTCCTGCTCGCCATGCGCGACCTCGTCGGATCGGAGCCGTCGGACGTCTGGCTCGCGCTCACCTCGCTGTCGTTCGACATCTCCGCGCTGGAGCTCTACCTGCCACTGGTCACCGGCGGCCGGGTGGTCGTCGCCGGCGCGGAGACGGCACGCGACGGCGCGGCCCTCGCCCGGCTGATCGCCGGCACGGGCGTGACCCACGTCCAGGCCACCCCCTCGGGCTGGCGGGTGCTGCTCGCGGGCGACCTCCCGCCGGTCGTCGCCCTCGCCGGCGGCGAGCCGCTCCCGCTCGCGCTCGCCGCCGAGCTGCGGGCGCGGGTACGCAGACTCGTCAACATGTACGGCCCGACCGAGACCACGATCTGGTCGACCGCCTGGGAGGTGCCCGAGCGGCCCGAACGGGTGACGATCGCCGGCCGATCGGGAACACCACCGTCCACGTGGTCGACGAGGAAGGCGCCCGGGTGCCGATCGGCGTGCCCGGTGAGCTGCTGATCGGCGGCGCCGGTGTCGCGGCGGGCTACCTCGGCCGCCCGGGCCTCACGGCGGAGCGGTTCGTGCGGCACGCTGACGAGCGGGTCTACCGCACCGGCGACGTCGTCAGATGGCTGGCGGACGGCACGCTGGAGTTCATCGGCCGCACGGACAACCAGGTCAAGCTGCGCGGGCACCGGATCGAGCTCGGCGAGATCGAGGCCGTGCTCGAAGCGCATCCGGCCGTCCGCCAGGCCGTGGCCGCCGTACGCGACGACCTGCTCGTGGCCTTCGTCGTCCCCGGCGTTCCCGACGGCTCGGACGCTTCGGCGGGGTCGGAGGCGCGGACCGACGTCCTCGACCTCCGGCGGCACGTCGCCGGGCACCTGCCCGGCTACATGGTCCCCGCCACCGTCGTGACGCTCGACGCGCTGCCGCTCACCCCGAACGGCAAGGTCGACAGGAAGGCCCTGCCGCAGCCTCGGGCCGCCAGGTCGGCGAGCATCCCGCCGCGCACCGACGCCGAACGGCTGGTGGCCGGCGTCTTCGCCGAGGTGCTCGGCATCGAGGACGTCCGGGCGGACGACGACTTCTTCGCGCTCGGCGGTCATTCGCTGCTGGCCACCATGGTCACCGCCAGGCTGCCGGTGCGGATCCCGGTACGCGCGTTGTTCACCCGCCCGACCGTCGCGGCGCTGGCCGAACTGCTCGACGAGACCGCCACGGGAGACCGGGCCGCCGCGGGGGACCAGGCCTTTTCGCCGGGTGGCGACGGGCCGCGCCCCCGCCCGCCCGGAGAGCCGGCGCCGCTGTCGCACGGCCAGGAACGGCTCTGGTTCCTGCACCGGCTCGACCCGGACGACGCCTCGTACACCATGTGGATCGTCCGGCGGTTGCGCGGGCCGCTGGACGCGGCGGCCCTGGAACGAGCCCTGGCCGCGCTGGTCTCCAGGCACGAGAGCCTGCGCACGAGGTTCCCGGAGGTCGACGGCGCCCCGGTCGCCGTGGTCGAGCCGCCGGGGCCCGTGCCCGTCGAGGTGGTCGCGGCCGCCGACGTCGCGCACGCGGAGGCGCTGGTCGCCGAGCGCACGAACGCGCCGTTCGACCTGGCCTCCCGGCCGCCGCTGCGCGCGACGCTGATCCGCCTCTGCTCCGCCGACCACGTCCTGGGCGACCACGTCCTGTGCGTGGTCCTCCACCACATCCTGGGCGACGGCTGGTCGCTGAACGTCATGCTGGACGAGCTGGCCCGGCTCTACTCCGGCGAACGGCTCGACCCGGTACCGCTGCAGTTCGGCGACGTCGCCCGCTGGCAGCGCGAGCAGAACCAGGACGAACTCGTCGCCTACTGGGGCGAGCGGCTGGCCGGCGCGCCTCCGCTCGACCTGCCGACCGACCGGCCACGCACCTCGCCTCCCGCCAGGAAGGGCGGCTTCCACACGTTCCGGCTGCCGCCGAGGACGTGGCGCGGCTGGTCGAGCGGAGCAGGGAACACGGCGCGACGCTTTTCATGACGCTGCTGACCGCCTACCAGTCGGTGCTCGCCGCGCAGAGCGGGCAGAGCGACATCACGATCGCCACCGTCGCCTCCGGCAGAGACCGGGTCGAGCTCGAGAAGACGGTCGGCTACCTGGCAGACGTCCTGCTGATCCGTCCCGGCCCGCCCGTCGCGACCGGCCTGGCGAGTTTCGGGGAGTCGCTGGAGCGGACCCGCGACGCGGTCCTGTCGGCGTTCGAGCACCAGGGCATCCCGTTCGAGCGGCTGCGTGTCCCCGCCTTCCAGACGATGGCGATCCTGCACAACCAGGACACCGGCGCCACCCCGGCCGCCTTCTCCGGGCTGGTGGCCGAGCCGTTCGCGCACGGCTTCGACCGGGTCAAGTTCGACCTGATGCTGGAGGCGTGGCAGGACGAGCGCGAGTTGCTCGTCGTGCTCTCCTACGACGCCGCGCTGTTCGACCACGGCACGATCGAGGCGATGGCGACCCGGCTGGCGAGGGTGCTGCGGCAGGACTTCGCCGCTCCCCCGCGGCTGATCACCCCGGCGGAGGAGGCCCGCCTGCTGGAGCTCGGCCGGGGGCCCGACGTCGCGGCCGAGCCGTACGTCCCCGAACTGGTGGCCTCGGCCGTACGCGCGCACCGGGACTCCCGCGCCGTGGGCGACCTGACCTACGGCGAGCTGGACGCGCGCGCCGGCGAGCTGGCCGCGCTGCTTCGGAGACGCGGCGTCGGCCCCGGTGACATCGTGGGCGTCCTCCTCGGCAGGACACCGGACGCCGTGGCCGCGCTGCTCGCGGTCTGGCGTGCCGGGGCGGCCTACCTGCCGCTCGACCCCGCACATCCGGGCGAGCGGCTGGCGTTCGTGCTCGACGACAGCGCCGCCGCGCTCGTCCTGACCTCCCCCGACATCGCCGGCGGGCTGCCGCCCGGGATCCCAGTGGTGTACACGTCGCAGGCCGTCTCCGGAAGCGCGCCCGATCCCGTGCCGGTCACGGGCGACGCCGCGGCGTACGTGATCTACACGTCCGGCTCGACCGGGACGCCGAAGGGTGTCGTCGTGGAGCATCGCAACCTCGCGGCCAGGGTCTCGTGGATGGTCCGGGAGTACGGCCTGGGGCCGGGGGACGTGGTCGTGCAGTTCGCCTCGCTCGGCTTCGACACGCACGCCGAGGAGATCTATCCGGCGCTGGCCGCCGGCGCCCGTCTGACGCTCCTGCCGGACGGCGCGGTGACGCTCACCGACCACCTCGACGGCGTCACCGTCCTGGATCTGCCGACCGCCTACTGGCACCACCTGGTCGACCAGATCGAGTCGATCGCCTGGCCGCCGGAGCTGCGGCTGGTCATCCTGGGCGGGGAGCAGGTGCACGAGGCGGCGGTGACCCGCTGGCGTGAGCGGTTCGGCGACCGGGTGCGGCTGGTCAACACCTACGGCCCGACCGAGGCGACGATCATCGCCACGCTCGCCGAGCTGGACGGTTCGCCCGGGCGTCCGCCGATCGGCAGGCCCATCGGAGGCACCCGCGTACACGTCCTGGACCCGGCCGGGCGGCTCGCTCCCCCCCGGTGCCGCCGGAGAGCTGTGCATCGGCGGGGTGGGTGTGGCCCGCGGTTACCTCGGCCGTCCCGAGCTGACCGCCGAGCGGTTCGCCGACCTGTGCGGCGAGCGCGTCTATCGCACCGGCGATCGGGTGCGGTGGCGGCCCGACGGGCAGCTGGAGTTCCTGGGCCGGCTCGACGACCAGGTGAAGGTGCGCGGGTTCCGCATCGAACCGGGCGAGATCGAGGCGCGCCTGCTGGCCCATCCCGAGGTGGGCGAGGCCGCGGTCGTCGCGATCGGCGACACGCTGGTGGGTCACGTCACCGGCTCCGCCGACTTCACCGAGCTGGCGGAGTTCGCCGGCGCGGCGCTTCCGCCGTACATGGTGCCGACCGCCTGGGCACGGCTCGACCGGCTGCCGCTGACACCGAGCGGCAAGGTGGACCGGGCCGCGCTGCCCGCTCCGCAGGCGCACCGGGAGGCGTACGTCGCGCCCGGCACCGACGCCGAGGAACTGGTGGCCGAGGTCTTCGGCGAGGTGCTCGGCGTCGAGAAGGCCGGGGTCCACGACGACTTCTTCGCGCTCGGCGGTCATTCGCTGCTCGCCGTGCGGATCGTCGCCCGGCTGCGTGGCACGACCGGCCTGGAGCTGCCGATCCGCACGCTGTTCACCCATCCCACGGTCGGTGGGCTGGCCAGGGCGGTCGAGGAACTCCTGATCGCCGAGCTCGACCAGATGTCGGACGAGGAGGCGGAACGCCTCGCCGAGGAGCTGAAATGATCAAGAAGAGGCTGGCGGAACTCGTCGCGGAGTCGTCCGACGGCGCCGTCACCGCGGACGAGGTGCTGGCCGCGACCGTGCCACTGTCGGCCCTGGGCATCACGTCGATCACGATGCTGCGGCTGATCGACGCGATCGAGTCGGAGTTCGGCGTGGAGTTCGACCTCAGCGAGGACGGCATGGGCCTGCTGGACGATCTCGACCGGCTGGCCGCGACCGTGGCTCCCCGGTGAACATGATCGGCCGGGTGGCGCACGTCGAGTTCGCCGGGCCGGGCTCCGCGCCGCTCACGGCACCGCTGACCTGGGGTCAGCGGGCCATCTGGGAGGCGATCGTGCGGACGGCCCCCGACGATCGTTACTTCAATTTCGGCCGGGTGCTGAAGGTACCGGGTTCCCGCACCGTCGCCGAGGTGTGCACGGCGCTGGCCGCCCTGGTGGAGCGGCACGGTGCGTTTCGCACCACAATGAGCGACGCCTTGCGCACCACAATGAGCGACGCGTTTCGCACCATGCTGGCCGAGCCGTACGGGCGGGCCGAGCCCTACCAGCGGCTGGCGGAGAAGGGCCGGCTGCCGGTCGAGGTCACGACCGAGGACCCCGACCGGGTCCTGGACGAGCTGGCGGCGCGGCCGTTCGACTACTTCGGCGAATGGCCCCTGCGGGTGGCGCTGGTCCTCGACGGCGATCGGGTCGCCCATGTGGTGCTGGTCTTCTGTCATCTGGCCGCCGACGGGCTCGGCGCGGAGGCCGCGCTGCGCGACCTGCGGATGCTGCTGCTCAGGGGTCCTGGTGTCCGGCGGCCCGGGGCCGCTCAGCCGCTCGATCTCGCGCGCTGGCAGGCCGGTCCTGAGGGGCGGCGGGCGGCGGAGACGGCGGCGGCGCATTGGGAGCGCGAGTATCGGCGGATCCCGCCGACGATGTTCTCCACGCCGAGCGGCTCTCCGGCCGAACCGCCCGTATGGCGGGCGCTGCTGCGCTCCCCCCGCCCTGGAGCTCGCCGTCCGCTCGATCGCCGCCGCGCATGCCGCCTCGACCTCGACCGTGCTGCTGACGGCCGTGACCGAACTGGTCGGCCGCTTCACCGGCCACGAGACGTGCGCGGTGCTGCCGATCTCGGCCAACAGGTTCCGGCGGGACACGACGGACATCGTCGCCACGATGTCACAGGAGGGGCTGTTCACGCTCGACCGCCGCGGCGCGTCCTTCGCCGGCCTGCTGCGGGCCGCCGGGCCGGCCGCGCTGCGCGCCTACCGCAGCGCCTACCACGACCCGGCCGACCGGAACCGGATCACCGCGTCGGCCGGCGCCGAGCGCGGCGAGCCGGTCCACCCGTACTGCTGCTTCAACGACATGCGCTTCGCCGACCCCGGACCCGCCCGGTTCGATCCGGCCGAGATCACCGCGGCGCTGACGCGGACGTCGGTGACCTGGCCGATGAGCCAGGACAAGCTGAACTGCCGGTTCTGCGTCCACCTCACCACGGAGGGCGTCTCGCTCACCGCCGACACCCGGTATCTGTCCCGTCCCGACATGGAGCGCTACCTGCTGGAACTGGAGTCCCTCCTCGTCGAAGCGGCCGTCGGATGACCGTCCGCGCCTACGCCACCTCGACGTCCTGCGTGCAGGGGGCCTCGCTCGGCTTCGTCCTCGACCGCCCGGCGCCCGTGGTGGTGACCGACGCGACCGACGACCGGGTGGTGTTCGAGGGAGTCGCCTCCGCGCCCCGATGGGAGCTGGACATCCCCGCCGGCTGGCGCAGCTCGCTCTACCGGGCGCGCTTCGGACCCGAGGAGCCGTGGCCGTTCGGACTGCCAGGAAGCGCGCCATGCCCGGACAACGAGGTCTATTTCGTGGTACGGCAGGCCGTGCCCGGCTCGCCGGTGCTGGTGAGCGTCCCCTTCACCACCTGGCAGGCGTACAACAGGGCGGGGGAACCGGGGCAGAGCATCTACTGGACCGAGTCGCCCACGCGGGCCGCACGGGTGACCTTCGACCGGCCCGGCGGCGGGCCTCCTCCCGAGCGCTGGGAGGAGGGGCTGATGCGCTGGCTGCGCCGCGGCGGCTACGACGTCGCGTACTGCTCCAATCTGGACCTGGACGATGGCCTGGACCTGCTGTCCCGGCACCGGCTGCTGATCGTCAACGGGCACGACGAGTACTGGTCGCTCGGGATGCGCGACGCCGTGGAGGAGTTCGTACGGCGAGGCGGCAACGTCGCGTTCTTCTCCGGCAACACGTGCTGGTGGCAGATCAGGCTTGAGGACGGCGGCCGCACCATGGTCTGCCACCGCGACGCGGTGACCGATCCCATGGCCGCCGCCGACCCCCGGCGGACGACCGTCGAGTGGTCGGCGGTGCCGGTGAACCGCCCGGAGAACGCGCTGACGGGGGTGAGCTTCCGCGCGGGTGCGGGAGCCTGGGGGCCGCACATGCCGCGCATGCTGGAGGAGTCGTACACGACGCGTTTCGCGGCGCACTGGGTGTTCGAGGGGACGGGGCTGACCGACGGCGACAAGTTCGGCCAGGGCTGCCTGGGCTACGAGACCGACGCCGCCGAGTTCGAGGAGGTCGGCGGAGTCCCCCGGGTGACCGGCAGGGACGGCACCCCGCCGTCGTTCGTCGTCCTCGCCACCGCGGACCTGCGGCACTGGAGCGCGTACGGCCAGGGCGGCATGGCGACGATGGGCGTGTTCACCAGCGGTCTCGGCACCGTCTTCACCGCGGCGACCGTGAACTGGGGAAACGGCCTGCACGATCCCGTCGTCGACCGGATCACCCGCAACGTCATCGACCGTTTGTCGGCCGCCGCCGACGGCGGGCGCTGGGACGTGATCGGCCCGCCGGCCGACCTGCGGGCGCTCGCGGTGCTCGGCCGGACGCTGTACGCCGTGAGCGCGGACGGCATGCTGCTGGCCCGGGAGCTGTGCGGCCAGAACCTGCCCTGGCGGCCCGTCGGCCCCGCCGAGGGCGTACGCGGGCTGGCCGTCCCGCGCGAGGCCGCGGGCGGCCTCGCCGTCGGTCTGTACGGCGTCACGCATGACGGGCGGCTCCTGCGCCACCACGAGCCGGGATGGCGGGAGGTCGGCCCCGCGCCCGAGTCCGCGATCGGCCTGGCCGTGGCCGACTGTACGTTCTGGGTGGCCACGTCCTCCGGCGAGTTGTGGCGGCAGCCGTTCGGCAGCGGCGCCTGGGAGCCCGCCGGCTCGTCGGGAGGCGCCGTCGCCCTCGGCGGGATGAACGGCAGGCTCTTCGCCCTGGACGCCGAGGGCCGTCTGCTGACCCGGCTTCCCCCGCCCGTGAGGGACGACCCCGGATGGGTGAGCCACGCGGAAGCGGTGCCGGGCAGCACGTTCACCGCCCATGCCGGGCTCGTCATCGCCGCCGGACGAGGCACCCCCCTCCGCCGGCGCCACGTCTGACGGCTGCCCCGATATCCGTGCCGGTGCGCGACACGGGGGTGATCTTCAAGGGAGTCGTCGTCCGGTCGATCGCGCCGTTCAGACGCGCTCGCCGCAGTGCGGAGACGCCGTCGGCGAGGGTCTCCTGGACGAGGGCGTGGACGAAGGCGAAGCGGCCCGGACGTCCTTCGGAGACGAGACCGGCCGCCATGGCGAGCTCCAAGTGGCGCAGGGTGGCGTCGAGGGTCAGCCCGGCCAGTCGCGCGGCGACGACGGGGTCGAAGTGCCGCCCGCTGATGGCGGCCGCGCGGAGCAGGGCGCCGGTGGGCTCGGGCAGGGATCGGATGCGGGCGTGCACGAGGTCGCGGACCCCGGGCGGAAGGCCGCCGGAAGCGCCGGCGGTGGTGTGGCGCAGGAGCTCGATGGCGAACAGGGGATTGCCGCCGGTGCGCACGTGCAGGGACCGCAGGTCGTCGTGGGAGGTGTGGCCGGCGATGAGCTCGGCCAGTTCGCCGGGGGTCAGGCCCGCCAGGGGAAGGCGCAGGGCATGGCGGCGGGCCAGGGCCGCGAACGTGTCGGCGAGCGCGGGACGAGGAGCGGGCCAGTCGCGCGCGGTGGCCACGATCGTGACGCGTGCGTGAGTGAGGGTGTCAACCAGATGGGTCACCAGGCGCAGCATGGCGGGGGCGGCGTGGTGCAGGTCGTCCAGGACGATCAGCACCGGGCGCTGCACAGCATGGGCGGCGAGCAGATGCGCGGCGCTCTCGCACGCCTCGAATTCCGTCGGTGCCGGATCGGCTTGCGGACAAGGACCGACGCCGGGCGCCGCGTGCCCGCCCGCGGTCTCGTACGAGACGCCGGATGCGGTGGGTACGGTGCCCTCGGGTACGGTGCCCTCGGGTGCGGCGCCGGAGACGAGCTGGTGCAGCAGGCGTGTCCAGGGCCAGAGCGGGGGTGCCTCGGGGGTCGCGGGGCATCGGGCGAACGCCACGGCGTGCCCGCGATCGCCGCCGCGGACGGCCACACGTTCGGCCAGATGGCTCTTTCCGATTCCGGGTTCTCCCGTGATCAGGGCGATCCCCGGCCGTCCCGCCTCGCCCGCCTCCAGCAGGTGATCCAGGGCGGCGAGTTCGCCACGCCGCCCCGCCGTCGCCCGCGGGGGCGCATCCGTGCCGGTCCCGATGCGGCCCCCCGTGGCGGGCGTGGCCGTGAGGCCGGCGGGGCCGAAGTCCTGGAACGGGCCCGGAGCCGAGGCGGCGGGCGGCGCCGGCAGCGGGGTGCGGGCGCCCGGGTGCCGCAGATGGGGAGACTGGCGGAGGATGTGCTGTTCCAGCTCGCGTAGTTCGTCGCCGGGGTCGATGCCGAGCTCGTCGGCCAGCGTCCGGCGGGCGGCCCGCAGGACCTCCAGAGCGTCGCCCTGGCGGCCGCAGCGGTACAGGGCCAGGGCACGCAGAGCCCACAGCGGCTCGTGCAGCGGATGCTCGTGCGTCAGCGCCTCCAGTTCGCCCACCACCTCCTGATGCCGCCCCTGCCGCAGGACGGCCGAGACGCGCAGCTCGCGGGCGCGTTCCCTAGCCTCGCCCAGGCGGGCGACGGCCCCGGCCGCATACTCCTGTCCGCCGAGGTCCGCATACGGCTCGCCCCGCCACAGTTCGAGGGCCTCGGTCGCGGCCCGCTCCGTTGCGCGGGGATCGGCGGCGTGCTCGGCCTCGGCGACCAGGGCCAGGAAGCGGACGACGTCGACGCGCCGGGGGTCGACGGTGAGGCGGTACCCGGTGTGGTCGAAGGTGAGCACCCGGCTCCGGGCGCGTGGGAGGCGCTCGGGCTCCAGGATCCGTCGCAGGTGGGAGACGTACACCTGCAGCGAGGCGAGCGCCTCGGCCGGCGGGTTCGGGCCCCAGATCCGGTCGATCAACGTGGTGGCCGGCACCGGGCGTCCCTCGGCGAGCACCAGGACGGCCAGCAGCGTCCGGACCTTGGGCGTGCCGACGGGGAGGGGGAGGCCGTCGCCGCCGACGACCTCCAACGGGCCCAGCACGCGGATGCCCACACCCTCACCCATGGGTCCGCTTCCCCTTCCTCCGCCAGTCGGCGCGGGAACGGCCGCGACCGTCGTGGTCGGCGGCATGAGCTCAGCCATGAGAACCTCCTGTCCACCAGGTCGGCGGGTCAGCGACCGTTCTCCTCGTCGGCGACGGTGAGCTCGGGTCGCCGGGTGAGCAGCAGTCCGAGCAGCGCGTATCCGATGACGAGGTGGCAGCCGCCGACCCAGTTCGCCAGGGGGTCGCCGAACACGAGGTAGGTGGGAACGGTCGCCACCGCCCAGGTCTCGGCTACGAGCGGCCACCAGCGCAGCATCCCCCGCCATCTCGCGGCGAGGGCGAGCTTGACGCCGATCGCGAACATGCCGAACATCGACAGCGGCCAGAAGATGTCCATGAGCCCCAGCCAGACCTGGTCCCTGAGACCGTCGGGCAGGACCCCGTGGAGCAGCGACCAGACGCCGGCCACTGCGAGCAGCACCGCCTCGACCCGAAGCCCGATCGCGGCGCCGCGCGACGTGCCGACGGCCCGTGTCCTCATCTGCACCCGGAGCAGGCAGAACACGCCGAGCTGGAAGGCCAAGCCGGTGAGGTCGTGGATGCGCCCGCCCATCCCCTGGGCGTCCGTGCCGTATACGAAGATGCTGGCGGCCCAGGCCAGCGCGCCGATCGTGAGCCCGGCCCCCGCGAGGCGAATGGAGCCGAGGCCGGCGGCGCCGCCGGTGGAGGCGGCGGACGGAGTGACGTCCGTGCGCGCCTTGGCGGCTTCCCTGGTGATGTGAGTGTCCATGATTCTTCCTTCCGTGATCCGCGGCGCGGTGCGGCGTGCGGATCCACCATCCGTGCCCGCCGCCCCGGCCCCACAGAGTCACCGGTCCCGGATCCCGTCCCCGGCTCCCCGCGGCCGACCCGGGACGAAATCCCGGGACTCCTGTCCCGGGACAGCGGGATGGTGAGCAGGCGACAATGCCTGTCGTGGTGGACGTGGAAGCGGCCGGACGTACGGCGACGGGCCGGGCGGCCGTGCGGACGGCGCTGGCGGCGGCGCCGGCCGTCATCGCGCTCGCGCTCGCGGCGGGCACGGCGATCGTGGACCTCCGCAACCGCGGAGTGGCGGCCTCGCCGGGCGCCGGGCTCGACGTCGCCAACTGGCCGTCGGCCATGGCCGGCCTGGCGCAGGCCCTGCCCGGTGCTCTGCTGCTGCGCCGGCTGCCGCGGCATCCCGTCACCTGGGTGCTGACCGTCTCCGGGTTGGAATGGGCGCTGAACGGCTTCCTCGGCGCCTGGTCGATGTATGCGATCTACACGTCACCGGGCGCACCGGGCGCCTCGGCCGCCTACTGGTTGTTCGAGCGCTTCGGGTCGGCGCTGCTGATGGGGCTGCCGCTGCTGATCCTGCTGTTCCCCGACGGGCGTCTGCCGGCGGCCCGCGTCTGGCGGTGGTTGTCGGTCGTCAGCCTCGCACTGACCGCGTTGCTGCCGGCGTGCCTGGTGGTGGTGCCGATGGACGTGATGGCGCGGTACACCGCGACCCCGCTTCCCGCGGAGATCTCCCGGCTCGCGCTCGATCCCCTCAGCATCGCTCTGCCGTACGACGTATGGACGCCTGTGCTGGCCGTCGCGTACATCGCCGAGCCGGTGAGCCTGGTGGTGCCGTTCGCCGTCATGCTGCACCGCTACCGTGTGGCCGACGCCGACAGACGCGCCCAGATCCGCTGGCTGACCTGGGCCGCGCTCGTGGACATGTTCGTGCTGCTGCTCCAGTTCGTGGCGCCCGTCAGGGTCACGGCCGTGCTCTTCTGCCTCGCGATCGCGCTCACCTCCGCCGCCGTGCTGGTCGCGGTCACCAGATACCGGCTGTACGACATCGACCGGCTGCTGCCCGCGACCGTCCTGTACGGCCTGCTGGCGCTGTCGGTGGTCGTCATCGACGTCGCCGTCTTCACCGTCGCGGGCAGCACGCTTGGGGAACGCGACTCCGCCCTGGCCGCGATCGCGATCGTCGCGGTCGTCTACGCGCCGCTTCGAAGCTGGCTGTGGCGGGCGATACGCCGGCTGCTCCGCGGCGGACGCGACGATCCGTACGGAATGGTCTCGACGCTCGCCGAGCGACTCGAACTTGCCACCGACCCGGACGACCAACTGGTCGCGCTGGCCCGGACGGTGGCCGACGCCTTCCGGCTCTCCTACGTCAGGGTGGAGATCGAGCGTGCCGGCGGCGCCCGGTCTGTGGTCGAGCACGGCTCTCCGCACGGACCGTCGCTGTCGCTGCCGGTGGCCTACCGCGGAGAGGTGGTGGGCCGCCTGGTCCTGTGCCGTACCGACCTGACGGAACGCGACCAGCGGCTCCTTGGTGACCTCGTACGGCAGGCCGCGGCCGCGGCCCGTGCGAGCGAGCTCAGCGCCGACCTGCAACGCATCCGCGTCCAGCTCGTCGGCACGCGGGAAGAGGAGCGCAGGCGGCTGCGGCGCGACCTGCACGACGGGCTGGGGCCGAGCCTCGGCGCCGTGGCGCTGCGGATCGAGACCGCGCGGAATCTGGCCCAGAGCGCTCCCGCGCAGTCCGACCGCATGCTCGAACAGGCGGCCGCCGACGTCGCCGCCGTGCTGGCCGACGTCCGTCGGCTGGTGCACGACCTGCGGCCGCCGGCCCTCGACGAGCTCGGCCTGCGTCGCGCCGTCGAGCAGCAGGCGGAGCGCGTCAGGTCGAGCCGGCTTCAGGTCGCCGTGTCCGCCGAGGGAGACCTCGGCTCGCTGCCCGCCGCGGTCGAGGTGGCGACGTACCGTATCGTGTCGGAGGCGCTGACGAACGTGGTCCGGCATTCGGGGGCGGCGCACTGCGACATCACACTTGCGGCGCAGGAACGAATGCTGGAGGTGACGGTGCGAGACGACGGCTCGGGCATCGGGGTCGACGTGACGGCCGGGGTGGGGATGCTCTCGCTGCGGGAGCGCGCGGCCGAGCTCGGCGGCGACTGCGAGGTCGTCTGCCCGCCTGGCGGCGGGACGCTGGTCCGCGCGCGGCTGCCCCTCGAGGAGACGACGGAGGTGGCGGGTGTCCGATGAGCTGATCCGGGTGCTGCTCGCCGACGACCATCCGGTCTATCGCGAAGGGCTGGCCATGCTGCTGGCCTCGATCCCCGGCATCGAGGTGGTCGGCACGGCCGCGACCGGCGTGGAAGCGGTCGAGCGCGCCGCGGAGCTGCAGCCGGACATCGTCGTCATGGACGTCACGATGCCGGAGCTCGACGGCATCGAGGCGACCAGGCGCGTCGTCGCGGACAGCCCGCACATCGGGGTCGTCGTGCTGACGATGTCCGAGGAGGACAGCACCCTGTTCGCCGCGATGCGGGCCGGAGCTCGTGGCTACCTGCTGAAGGGCGCGAACCAGGCCGAGATCACCCGGGCGATCGTGGCCGTGGCCCACGGTGAAGCGATCTTCGGCCCGGCGGTGGCGCTCCGCGTGGCCGAGTTCTTCGCCGGCCCGTCCGCGGCATCTGACCTCGGCGCGTTCCCACAGCTCACTCCGCGCGAACGGGACATCCTCTCGCTGGTCGCCGCGGGACGGTCGAACGCCCAGATCGCGAGCACGCTGTTTCTGTCGCAGAAGACCGTCCGCAACAACGTCTCGAACATCTTCGCCAAGCTGCACGTCGCCGACCGCGCCGAGGCGATCGTCCGCGCCCGTGAGGCGGGCCTCGGCCGCACCTGAATCCTCCGGCGGCCGATTCGCGGTTCCACAGGTCAAGGGGGAGCAGCGCTCCGTCGCGGGGCCGGCGCCCCGGTGGTCAGAAGTCGATGAGCTCGACGGTTACGGTCGCGACGTCACCTATGTCGAGAGCCTCGGCCGCGCGGACGGCACGCTTGACGGGCAGCACGTAAGCGCCACGCGCGCTGTCCGGGAAGATCGAGGTCTTCCACGTGCTCCCTCCGAGCGTGACCCGCACCCGCAGCGAACCGAAGCCGCGACGTAGTCCGCCCGCCAGATCGCGGATCTCCTCGGACGCCTCGGCGGGCAGGCTGACGAAGGTCCACGTGTCGGAGCGCCGGGCATCCCACTGCCACAGCTCGGCTTCAAAGTCGACCACCACGAGCACATCATGGCATCGGGGTCCGACAGTCCCCGGCGGTCCTGCTGACGCCGAGGACGCGGCCGGCCCGCCGCCGCGGCGCGGCGGTTGACCGTCCTCGGACTGCACCGCATCGCGCGGGCTCTCACGGCCCTCGCGGCGGCCCGGACCCACGACTCCGGCTACGCGGCCGAGCAGGCCTGGATCGACGCGTATCTGTGGACCTGAACTGACCGGGATGCAACACCAGGCGGCCGAGTCAGTCGTCGAACTCGAACCCGTCCGCCTCGGCGGTCGCGACGAGCCGCCGCACGCGGTCGGCGTCCGTCGCGATGGCCGCCATCCGGGTGCCCAGTTCCTCCAGCGCGCCGCGGTCCTTTCCGCGCGCGCAGAACATGTCGGCTTCCGGATCGTAGGAGAACCGGCCTTCCAGGGCGGGGGCCTCGGTGCTGACGAGCACCTGCGCGACGCCTTCCCAGAAGTACCCGTTCGGCTCGTGACCGAGGTCCTCGATCACGTCGTCCACCTGCGTGGTGCCCGCGTCCAGCAACAGCGAGTACTTCCCGGGGGCCGACTCGATCAGCCTCAATGGTCGCATCGGCGCATGCTGCCACCTCCGGCGCCGATCCGCAAAGCACGCCGTCCCCCGCGCTCCTCTGCCGCCGCACGCTTTGGAGCCGTGCCGGCGGGTCGGGGCATCCTGCCCGGGCTTCGACGCCTCTCCTTGCGGCATCACCCGACGCGGGTGGAGTCCATGGTCCAGTTGGTCTCCCAGGTCTGGCCGCCGTCGTAGGAGAATGCCTGCTCCCAGTGGCACGAGTCGGGCGTGATCCCCGACCAGATGAACCGGACGCGGATCGGGCGGCCGTCGTCGGTGTCGTCGGCATAGAAGGTGCCGACCCCGTCGACGAAGCGGCCGACGACCGGGACCGGGTCCAGGCCGCGCCTGCTGTTGACCCAGTAGATGGACCACTCGTCCCGCTCGGCGTCGTACGTCCGGATTGTCGCGCCGTCGAAGTCCTTGGTGGGCAGCGTGAGCGTGTCGAAGCTGCCCGCGCCGTCGAAGAAGCCGTACGCGACGCAGCGGCCGGGGAACTCCTCCCACTCGTCGCTGCCGACACCCCGCTTCAGCAGCCTCCGGTTGGCCACGTCCCACCTGCCGACGAGGAAGTCGAAGTCGTTCACCGTCCCGCCCCTTCCGGCCGGCTGCCGGCCAGGTAGTCGCCACGGTCCGGGGATTCGCCCCTCGGCTCGAATACTCGCCCGGGCCGCTCGTCGTGATACCGCTCGTCGACCGCGATCGGATCGAGCGGCCGCGTGATCTTCCGCATGAACGTCATGCCGGGACCGTACGGCCCCTTCACTGACACGTATCGTCAGTGGATGTGCGCGCGTCCCGGCTGCTGTCCATCCTTCTGCTGCTCCAGTCGCGAGGTCGCCTGACGGCCCGCCAGCTCGCCGAAGAGCTTGAGGTGAGTGTCCGCACGATCTACCGCGACGTCGAGTCGCTGCACGCCGCCGGGATCCCGTTGTACGGCGAGGCCGGGCACGAGGGCGGATACCGGCTGATGGACGGCTTCCGCACCCGGCTCACCGGCCTGACCCCACGGGAGGCGGAGGCGCTGTTCCTGGCCCCGCTGCCGGGACCGGCCGCGGAACTCGGGCTCGGCTCCCACGCGGCGGCGGCCGAGCTCAAGATCGAGGCCGCGCTGCCCGCCGCCCTGCGGGACGGTGCCAGGCGGATGCGGAACCACTTCCTCCTCGACGCCCCCGGCTGGTACTACGACGGCGACCACGTGCCGCACCTGCCCGATGTCGCCGAGGCCGTGTGGAGCGGCCGCGTCATCGAGGTGCTCTACCGGCGGTGGGCCGCCCCCGCCGAGGTCGAACGCCGGCTGGAGCCGTACGGGCTGGTGCTGAAGGGCGGGAAGTGGTACCTCGTGGCTCGCTGCGACGGCACCCTGCGGACCTACCGGGTCAACCAGATCCTGCGGCTGCGGGTCACGGACGACACCTTCGAGCGCCCCGAGGGCTTCGACCTGGCCGGGCACTGGCGCGAACACCTGGCAGGCTTCCGGTCGCGGCTGTTCCAGGGCCACGCGGTGATCCGGCTCTCGCCGGACGGGCGGGAGCGGCTGCGGGAGACGATGAGCTCGGCCGTGGTGACCGCCGTGGACGACACGGCCGAGGGGCCGGACGCGGAGGGCTGGGTCAGGGCCACCGTGCCGATCGAATCGCTGACACACGCCCATTCCGAGTTCCTCAAACTCGGGGCCGAAGTGGAGATCCTGGAGCCCGCCGAGCTACGGCGCAAACTGGGCGACACCGCCGCAGCCCTGGCCGCCCTCTATCGGTGACGCGCGCCCGAGCGGGGTCTCGCAGCGCGAAGGCGCGGTAAGGAGGCGACCTAGACTCCGCGTCAGGCTGGAGCGAGTACGCAGAACTCGTTGCCCTCCGGGTCGGCGAGGACGATCCACGGGACGTCGCCCTGCCCGACGTCGGCGAGCGTCGCGCCGAGGGTCTGCAACCGCGCCACCTCCGCCGCTTGGTCCCCAACGGAGTGAGGCAGCAGGTCGAGATGGACGCGGTTCCACACGGTCCTCACGCCGGGCGTTGTGCGGAGGAGCTCGAGATACGGCCCGACACCCTTGGCGGAGCGCAGCCGGGCATGATCGTCGGTAACCTCGTGCACGGTCCAGTCCATCGCCTCGCCCCAGAACCGGGCCATGGCCCGCGGGTCCGCGCAGTCCACCACCACCGCGGCGATCGGCCCGGTGTCCCGGTAGATCTCCCGAGGCTCCAGCACACAGAACACGTTGCCCTCCGGGTCGGCCAGAACCGTCCACGGGACGTCATCACCCTGACCCACATCGGCGGGCGTCGCACCGAGCTCCTGCAGGCGCGCCACCAACTCCGCCTGATGGGCCACAGAGGTGGTGGCGAGATCAAGGTGCACGCGGTACTTCACCGTTTCCGGGTCCGGAACGGTGACCACACAGACGCAGACGGCGACGGGATCCGGCCAGACGAAGCCCACGGGCCCAATGCCTGTCACGTTTGGTCCCTCGCTGAAAACACCCCAGCCGAGCGCCTCCGCCCAGAACCGGCCGAGCGCCGAGCTATCCCGACCTTTGATATTCAGCAGACCAAGTCGCAGCGCCATGCCGTCCACCCTATGTTCAGCAGATCAACCGGAGGGTCAGTCCTTGATCAGGAGGCCCTGGAAGGTGACGTCACACTCGTCGCCGTCCGAGCTGCTGCTGGAGCGGGACGTAGACGGCGGTATGAACATCGGCCTCATCGACGCGATCGTCCGGTACTCCCTCGACCACGGGTAGCACGTCCTGCTCGAAGGCATCCTCACCGCCGGCCGCTACGGGACGATGCTGCAATCCCTGCAGCCCTTGGCCAGGCGGGCTTGCCTGCCGGCGGGGCGCCGCTCTCAGTACAGTGTCGGGGTGTCGGGTGAGCAGGTGAGTGCGCGGGTGGACATCTGGATCTGGTCGGTACGGCTGACCAGGACTCGTTCGATCGCGTCCGACGCCTGCCGGGGCGGTCACGTCCGGGTCAACGGTGTGCGGGTCAAGCCCGCGCACGTCGTCCGGGTCGGCGACGAGATCCGTGTGCGGCACGAGGGGCGCGAACGCATCGTGGTCGTCTCCCGCATCATCACCAAGCGCGTCGGCGCCCCCGTGGCCGCCGAGTGCTACGTCGACAAGAGCCCTCCGCCTCCTCCGCGCGAGGAGCCGTGACGGTGGCCGTTCGGGCTCGTGGCGCGGGACGGCCCACCAAACGCGAGCGCCGCAGCATCGACAAACTGCTCGGGCGCCCGGTGGTGGAGGGGCGGGACCGCCGGCCACGCCCGGAGTGAACGGGCCACGCCGCATCCGACTGTGCGGAGTGTGCGGCGATGCTGCGGAGTTGCCGCGCGGGGACGGTCGAGCCCGATGCCGAGGCCGCCATCTAAAGGTGGGATGTCTCCCTGCGGGCGCGTCGCACCCACGGATGAATGAAGGAAGTAACCGACGGCAGGCGCACACCTCGCGGTCGCCGTTCTGGGGCTCAACAACCTTCCTGTCGATGAAAGTTTCACCGAGCTCCTGAAAGAGTAGTCGGCCGTCCTGGAAACCGGGACCAGGTTACGCGACGCTCGAAATTGTTTCTTGACCCAATACATCAGACGTCATACGTTGCGCGAAACCGCACCTATTCATGGGATGTCCCCCCGACAAACCCAATTGTTCTTGCCTTCGGAGGCGGCCGTATCGCGGAGGTGGACCAGCCGTGGCGGCACAGCCGGCACTCGGCCGCGAGCATCACGCCCAACTCGCCACCAGGAGCTTCAATGAACATGCCGCTGAACCGTCGACGCTTCATCGCCACCACGGCGGCGACCGTCGGCGCTGCCGCGCTTCCTTCGGCGATCTTCGCTGACCGAGCGGCTGGCGCCGTGCCGCCGCAACTGCCGCAACGCGGCATCTACGACACGGCCTCCGCCGTGAGTTGGACCGATGCCTTCCTGACCGGCAACGGCGAGTACGGGGCCATGCTCTACGGCGCGCCCACCCTGGAGAAGGTTGTCTTCACGCATCATCGGTTCGTGATGCCCAACGGCACCCGTAACCTGACTCCGCCGACGCTGTCGGGCCGGTTGCCGGGCGTCAGGGACAAGGCGCTTGCCGGTGACTTCAACGGTGCCACCGGCGACTTCACCTCCGGCTGGTCGCTGCGCTGGACCCAGACCTTCCATCCGGGCTATGAGCTGCAGATCAGCACCCCGGGGATGACGACCGTCAACAACTACGCCCGGATCACCGATTTCAGGACCGGGGAGGTCACCTCGACGTGGACCGACAGTTATGGTGCGTGGACGCGCCGGGCTTTCGCCTCCCGAGCGGACCGGGTCATCGTCCACGAACTCACTCCCGCGCCGGGGCGGACGATCGACACCACGCTGAGCGTCAACACGGCCCTGAGCGGCGTGCCGGGGTCCGTCGGCTTCGCCACCCTGGCCACGGTCGGCAACGGTGACGGCTACCTGAACCTGCGGGGCACATACCCCGCCGGGCAGGGGGCGTTCGGCTACGAGGGCGTCACCCGGGTGGTCGCGACCGGCGGTTCGGTACGGGTGAGCGGGTCGGCCATCGTCGTGGCCGCGGCGACCAAACTCGTGCTGCTGACCAAACTCGACCGCTACGAGTCGTCCACGGCGTGGGACGCGAAACCGCTGCACATGGCGCTGGCCGCGCTGAGCGCCGACTACGCGACGCTGCTCACGCGGCATACCGCCCTGCACACCCCGCTGTACGACCGGTCACGCCTCGACCTGAACGTCAGCGCCGCCGATCGGCAACTGTCGACCAGTGAGCTGATCGCGCGGCAGAATTCCAACCGCAATGTCATCGACCTCGCGTTGCTGGAGCGGATGTACGACTCCGGCCGTTACCTATTCCTCAGTTCCAGCGGCGTCCTGCCACCGCGGCTGACCGGCCTGTGGACGGGCGCCTGGGATGCGGCGTGGGCCGGCGACTTCACCACCGACGCCAACGTCAACTTCCAGGTCGCCGGCGGCAACATCCTGTCCCTCACCGAAGCCATGGACGGCTACTTCAATCTGATCCTCGGCCAGATCAACGATTGGCGCACCAACGCCAGAAATCTTTACGGCACTCGCGGCCTGCTCGCTCCCTCCCGCACCGACGGCGAGTACGGCAAGATGCTGCACTTCGACAGCGGGTTCCCCGGCCACACCTGGATCGGCGGCGCCGACTGGCTGCTCTATCCGCTGCTCGAGTACTACCAGGTCACCGGTGACGCCACCTTCTACCGCACCAAGCTCGCTCCGGTCCTGATCGAGCTCGCGTTGTTCTACGAGGACTTCCTCACTCGCACTGACGCCAACGGCAAGGTCATCTTCGTGCCGTGCTTCTCCATGGAGAACAGCCCCGGCAACACGGGCAGGCAACTGTCGATCAATGCGACCGGCGAGATCGCCGCAGGCAAGCATGCGCTGCAGGCCGCCATCGACGCCGCCGACTTCCTCGGCACCGAGCAGGGCCCAGGCCAAGGCGTGCAACGCTGGACCGCTTTGCTGGCCAAGATGCCCGATTATCGGATCAACGGCGACGGGGCGCTCGCGGAATGGTCGTGGCCCAGCCTGACCGACCGGTACAACCACCGTCACGTACAGCACATGTATCCGGTCTGGCCGCTGCACGAGATCAACCCCGAGGACAAGCCCGACCTGATTCGCTACGCGAGCCGCGCCCTGGATCTGCGAGGGGACGAGGGAGGGGAGGCCCACGGCGCCATCCACCGCAGCCTCGCCCGAGCCCGGCTCAAGGACGGCGCCGGCGTGTACGGCAACCTGCGGAAGATCCTGGGCAACAACATGGTCTTCCGATCGTTGATGACCTCGCACAACCCGAACCTGTCGATCTACAACGCCGACGCCGCCAACTCGCTGCCCGCGATTGTCGCCGAGGCATTGATCTACACCAGGCCCGGCATCCTGGAGTTGCTGCCCGCGCTGCCCGATCAGTTCGCCAAGGGCACGATCACCGGCGTGCGCGGCCGCAACCGCATCCGGATCGAATCGCTCACCTGGGACATCAGCGCCCGGGCCGTCACCGCCACCGTCATCTCCGAAGTAACCCAAACCGTGACGCTCATCAGCCGGCGCGGGATCGCTTCCGTTACCACCAGCGCAGGCGTCGCCGCCTCTCCGTTGGGCAGCCATGCCCGGCAGGTGTCACTGACCGCAGGTACGACGACCCAGATCACCGTCGAGCTGGGCACCGGCGGCCCGTCCACCGGCGTCGTCCGCCTGGTCAACCGCAACAGCGGCAAGGTGCTGGACGTCTACGGAGGCTCCACCGCCGACGGTGCCGCCGTCGTCCAATGGCCCTGGAACGGCGGGACCAACCAGCAGTGGCGGATGTCGCAGAACTCCGACGGCTCGTTCCGGCTGACCAGCGTCGGCAGCGGTAAGGTCCTCAGCAGCCCGAACGCCAACCAGGGCGCCGCCCTCGTCCAGATGACCGACACCAACGGCACGAACCAGCGGTGGAAACTCGTCCCCGCGGCCACGAGCGGTTACTACCGGCTGGTCAACATCGGCAATGGATTGTGCGCGGACGTCGAAGCCGGCTCCACAGCCGACGGCGCCCGAGTCATCCAATGGGCCGGCAACAGCGGTGCCAACCAGGAATGGCAGATCGTCGCCGTGTGACGATGAAAGTTTCACCAGCAATGTGATTCACCACTGCTGAGATGAAGTGGTTTCCTCCCTGAACCTGCCCGGAATGCGGCTGATCCAGGAGGGATCCGGTGCGCCGCGGACGCCGCACGCACGAGATGTCCGCAACTGCAAGACAAGGCGCCACGCCCGCGCGATGGCACACCCCGATGAGTTCTGCCACGGCGGGGTGATTTCGCGGCGAAAATCTGCTCGGAACCAGCGAAAGGAACAGAGCGTGAAGTCAGCCCTGTCCACCACTGGGAAGGCGTTAGTAGCGCTTGCGGTGTTCGTCGCCGCCGTGTTGCTGCCGGCCTTCACAGGTAATACCGCGGCCTCGGCAGCGACCCAGGCAACCTATTACGTCGCCCCCGACGGCAACGACGCCAACCCTGGAACGATCACGTCGCCGTTCAGAACCCTGCAGCGCGCGAGGGACGTCGTCCGCACGGTGAACGCCGACATGACAGGCGACATCTACGTGTACCTCCGCGGGGGCAGCTATCCGGTCGGCAGCACAATCGACTTCACGCCGGCCGACTCCGGCACGAATGGATTCCGGGTCGTATACGCCGCGTACCAGAACGAGACGCCGATCCTCAGCGGAGGCGTTCAGGTAACCGGATGGACGCAGCACAGCGGTAACATCTGGAAAGCACCGCTGAATCGCAGCAACAAGCTCCGTGCGCTCTATGTCAACGACAAGCGAGCGTACATGGCTTCGAAAACAATAAACTCGCAGGGGTGTTACGGAACCTACACCATCACGGCGGGACAGGCTCCCTGGGCGTGGGAATCGGGTTCGCAGTGCGCGGGAGCGAAGTACAGTCTGAGCGATTTTCCCGCCATCGCCGCCAATCAGGACGACATCGAAATAGAGACGGCGACGACCTGGACCACGGCCATCGTGGGAGTCCGGCAGGTCACCTCTGACGGCACGAACCGTATAGCTCAGTTCCAGCAGCCGGGAGCGGCTATCGCCCAGGGCGCCTTCAACGGGAACGCCCAGGTCGGCGGCACCCACAAGGTCATGAACGCCTACGAGTTCCTGGACACGCCGGGCGAGTTCTACTTCGACAAGACGAGCCGGACGTTGTACTACTACAAGGCAACCTCCGAGGACATGACGACCGCGACGGTTTTCGCGCCGAACAACGTGTCCACCCTTCTCAGGGTCGCCGGCACCTCCACCAGCGCTCGCGTCCGGAACATCACATTCGCCGGCCTCACGGTCCAGCACTCCGACTGGAACCTGTTCAACGTGGCCGGCTCGGTGCTCAAACAAGCCCAGCAGGGCAATCTCGGCGCGCTCGCATATGCCAAGCAGAACTTCCACGTCTATTACTACCGCAATGTCGACATGGCGCCCGGCGCCATTCAGATCGACAACGCCGACGGGCTCGTCCTGCAGAACAACCGGATACAGCACACCGGCGTCGACGGAATCACCATGGCCAACGACGTGGTGAACACGCAGTTGATCGGAAACTACACCAACGACATCGCCGGGTCCGCCATCGTCGTCGGCCATCCCCAGCATGTCTACATCGGGGACTACACCTCCACCAATCACGAGAAGTATCCCGTGGGTGTCGAAGGAGCGCCCAAGAACATCGACATCAAGAACAACTACATCTACGACAGTGCCGTGTTGTTCAACGGGCACAGCCCCATCTCGGCGTACTTCGCCGACACCTTGACCATCCAGCACAATCGCATCGAGAAAGCCCCGTGGTCCGGCATAACGCTCGGCTGGGGGTGGTGGAACTTCGACGGATCGTCAGGTTCGATCCAGCCCAACCGGCCGACCACCACGGCGAAGAACAACAACATCAGCTACAACCACATCATCGACACGGTGCAGCGCCTGGGCGACACGGCTCCCATCTACACGCTGGGCAGCCAGCCGGGAACCACGATCAGCAACAACTATCTGCAGGGCGTCCCGGCCGGTCACAAGTACGGACTCCACCCGGACGAAGGCTCAGCGTACATAACCTTCCGCGACAACGTCCTGAGCGTGGACAAGAATGTCACGTGGCTCATCAACTCCGACGACTTCGGACGTAAGCATGATCTGAGCATCACGCAGACATACGGCCCTATCAACAAAGTCTCCAATAAGAACCTGCCGAACAGCACGGTCCAGGACATCCTCGTATCCTCCGACTACGTCTGGCCGTCGCAGGCATACAGCATCGCCGTGAACTCCGGACTCGAGGACGCGTACAGGAACATCATCCCCCAGAGCAATCTTTCTCTTCCGGATTACGTCCTGCCCGCCAGCACGTTCGTCGGCGCCGGTGTGACATCGATTCCCATCCGCAGCACCGGCGATGCGAGCAAGACGGTCTGGCTGGCCCCCTCGGGTACGACCTCCTTCGCCGTCGGCAACACGATGACCCGGGCGAGCGGAACCGCGACCTCCATTGCCGTTCCGACGTCGACCGGTGAGTATCGGCTCTACGTCGTGGACGCCCAGGGGAATCGATCGGCCGAGTCGAAATCGCTCGTCAGGCAAGGAAACGGCGGGAGCGGCCAGCAGAACGTCACGATCGTGGGCGGCCAGTCGGGTCGATGCGTGGACGTCAGCGGCGGCACGGCGACCAACGGCGCTCAGGCGCAGCTGTGGGACTGCAACGGACAGACCAACCAGCGGTGGACGTACACCTCGGGCAAGCAGCTGCAGGTGTTCGGCAACAAGTGCCTGGACGCCTACGGCCAGGGCACCTCGAACGGCACCCAGGTGGTGATCTGGGACTGCAACGGACAGACCAACCAGCAGTGGAACCTCAACTCCAACGGCACCATCACCGGTGTGCAGTCCGGGTTGTGCCTGGACGCCAACGGCGCCGGCACCGCCAACGGTACGAAGATCATTCTGTGGGCGTGCAACGGCGGCACGAACCAGCAATGGAGCCTACGCAGCTGATGTGAGGTCCTACCGGGCCGCGGACGGTCATACGCGCACCGCCCGCGGCCCACCCTGCCGACGGTCGGGATTCCATCAGAAGGCGCTGCCGGACAGACGGATGCCTCACCTGCCACCAACGAGCACCATGCCGACCTAACAAAGTCCACCTAGGCGCCGGCGGAGACGGCCACGCGGGCCTTGCGCTCTCTTCGGCGCGAACTCTGCCCGCGTGCTCCGCAGACCCTGCCGCAACGCGTCCGACACCGTCGCAGAACGACAAGATCGCGACAGTCGTACGACACGAAAAAGACCAGCTCACACGACATGTGGACTGGTCTTGATCTGGTGCCCCCTGCAGGATTCGAACCTGCGCACCCGGCTCCGGAGGCCGGTGCTCTATCCCCTGAGCTAAGGGGGCTCAACCGCTGATAAGGCTACCAGCACTTGAAGGCCGCTCGTGACATCATTACGGCCGCCGGCGGGCGCGGGCATGTGGATCAGCGAAAACCGCGCGCTCACCCCGTCTCATTGGCTAGCTTTGCCGCCGTGGGCGAGCTTCTGGGACGCGTGCTGGTCGTGGATGACGACGAGGTCATCCGGCAGCTCATAGCGGTCAACCTGACCCTGGAGGGGTTCGAGGTCGAGACCGCGTACGACGGGCAGGACTGCTTGGACCGCGTCCATGACGTGGATCCCGATGTGATCACGCTCGACGTGATGATGCCGCGCCTGGACGGCTGGGAGACGGCCACCCGGTTGCGGAAGGACCCGAGCACCCGGCACATCAAGGTCATGCTCATCACCGCCCGGGCCCAGGAGGACGACCGCAGGCGGGGGTACGACATCGGTGTCGACGCCTATCTCACCAAGCCGTTCGACCCGGCCGAGCTGATCCAGATCGTACGGGACCTCGCCGAGGGCCCCGGGACGCTCTGAGCCGCATTGGTCCACGGACACGGGCGCCGATTGGCCCGGGTGTGCGGGCCGGGACGCCTCTAGCCTCGGCAAGCGTGATCGACGCCTCGACGTTCCTGGTGTACGCGGCCGCCTCGGCGGCGGTGGTGGCCGTGCCCGGCCCCAACCATCTCTACATCGCCGCCCGGGGTGTGGCCCAGGGCCGCCGTGCCGGGGTCGCCTCGGCTCTCGGTGTGGAGACGGGCACGCTGCTCCACATCGCCGCGGCGGCGGCCGGCCTCTCCTATCTGCTCGCGCGGTCCGCGGCGCTGTTCGCGGCGGTGAAATGGGCCGGCGTCGCCTACCTTGCCTATCTCGGCGTCCGCGCCCTGACCGGCCGGGGCTCGGACGACGACGAGCCGAGGCCGCAGCCATTGCGCCGGGTCTTCCTCGAAGGCGTCGTGGTCAACGTGCTGAACCCCAAGACCGTGCTGTTCTTCCTGGCGTTCCTGCCGCAGTTCGTGGATCCTTTCGGCGACGTGCCGGGGCAGGTCCTCCTTCTCGGGCTGGTCCTCGCCGTGATCGGGCTGGCCTCGGACCTCGTGTACGCGCTCACCGCCGGGTCGCTCGGCCGCCGCCTGCGCGCGAGCACGCTCAGGTACGCCTCGGGGCTGGTCTACCTGGCGCTCGCCCTCGTCGCCGCGCTCAGCGGGGCCGGGCGTACGGCGCGGGGCTGATCAGGCCGCGCAGGCGGACAGGTCCCGGGCCGCGGCGTCGATGAAACGGGCCAGCCACGCGGGATCGGCGAGCACGGTCAGATGGCCACGGCCCGGCAGGTGCGTGAGGCTGCCGTCGGCGCAGGCCCGCAGGAACGCCTGTTCGTCGGCCCGGAAGGGATCGCGGGCGCCGTTCAGCAGCCAGACCCGTCCGGGGTAGGCCGCCAGCGAGGCGAGCGGGTCCTCCGCCGTGACCGCCTCGACGACGGACGCCACGACCTCGCTGCTCAGCCCGCCTTCGATCATGGCGTCCCCGGTGGCCCCGGGCAGCATCAGGCGCAACGCGAAGCGGCTCACCCGGTCGGCCAGCGCGGGGGTGCGGGCGGCCAGGCGCCCGGCGAACCGGTAGGCGTGCGCCCTGGGCCGGTCGGGCCGCGTCGTGCAGCCCATCGCGACCAGGCCCGCGACGAGGTCCGGATGCCGCGCCGCGGCGGCGATGCCCACGTAACCACCGAGGGACAGCCCCACGACGAGCGCCCGTCCGCCCAGGTCCGCGATCGCCTCCGCGACGACGTCGCACGCCGCCTCTGTGCCGTACGGCAGGCCTCGGCGGCGGCCGTGGCCGGGCAGGTCGGGCGCGGCGGACGGGGCCCGCAGCAGCGCACGGACCGGGGACCACATCGTGCGCTCACGCGGGTGCCGTGGACGAAGACCACCGGCATACTCATGATCCACCTCCTCGAAACCAACGCAACGTTGCGTTGCATACGCCATTAAAACACAACGGTGCGTTGCAGTAGGCTCCCGCCATGGCCCCACGCAAGAAGGACGACATCCTGAACGCCGCGCTGCGCCTGCTGGCGGAGAAGGGCTACGAGGGCCTGACCATCGAGGGCGTGGCCGAACGGTCGGGGGTCAACAAGACGACGATCTACCGGTGGTGGCCGTCGAAGGCCGCCCTGCTCGGCACGGCGCTGGTCGAAGCGCGGGCGCTCGACTTCGACGTGCCCGACACCGGGAGCCTGCGGGGCGACCTGCACGCGCTGCTGGACGGCCTGGCCCGGCTGCTCACCACTCCCCCGGCGGCGGACATCGCCGTCGCGGCGCTCGGGGCCGCCGCCAACAGCCCCGAACTCGCGGAGGCGGCCAGGGGCTTCTTCGCCGACCGGTTCGCCCGGGAGCGGCCGATCTTCGAACGGGCCCGGGAGCGCGGCGAGATCGCGGAATCCGCCGACCCGATGACGATCATGGACCTGCTCGCCGGCGCGGTCTGGCTGCGGGTGGTATTCCGGCAATTGCCTCTGGACGATGGCTTTACCGAGCGGGCGGTGAACGCCGTACTCGATGGGGTAGGGCGGCCAGGGGATCCGAAGGCGGGCCGACCGGCGGGGGCCGGCGGCTGACCGGACGGGTCGACCGGGCGGCCCGGCCAGGAGTGCCACTGGCGGGCCCTCCGCGACGGGTTCGCGGTGCCGCGCGCTCCATGCGCGGCCGTGTACACCCGGCGCGTCGTTCCCGCGGACGTTCCATGACCTGTCACGGTCACGTCCGCTCACGTCGTTCGCGCACATCCCAGCGGCGCCGGCCACGTCAGGCCGCACAGTGTCATGCCGTGTCATGCCGTGTCATGTCGTGCCCCAGCGCCGAGTGGAGGGAGCACACCGATGACCATGTCCAGCAAGCCGCCGAAACCTCACGGCAAACGGCCCCGGCTGCTCCTCGGAGTCGCCGCGGCGCTCACTCTCGCCACCGGCGCCGGCCTCGCCGTGGCGGGCGCACCGGGCCAGGACCAGCCGCGGTACGCCCAGGCGGGACAGCTCCGGCCCGGTCCGGAGCGGTTCGGCATGTCCGAGCTCGCCCTGCTCCAGCTCGGACAGCCCCAGCAGCCGCGTACGGCCCGCGACTACCAGACCTTCACGAGCCAGACGGGCTCGGTGGACTCGGTGCGGAGCGGCGCCCTCACGGTGGACGGCCGCACCTACACGGTCGACGAGTCGACCAGGATCGTCGCGGACTACAAGGGCCTGCAGGGGATCCAGCAGGGCGACCAGGTGTGGATCGTGGGCACGACCGGCGGCAGCCCGAGGGGCGATCATCGTCCGCGGACGCCAGCCGCCCGGCCCTGCCGGGGCACGGCGGAGGCGGCGCACCCCCGGCACAGACCCCGCAGACTCCGCAGACTCCGTCCGCGCCCGTCACGCCCGGCGGGTCGCCGTCACCGGAGACCGTCTCGCCCACCGGGTGACGTACGTCCGGCGTTCGCGCGGGACATGGGCGGGGACCACGAGCGGCCCCCGCCCATGGCGCGGCGGTCAGGACGTGGCGAACGTGAACCAGTTGAGGTTGACGAAGTCGGCCGGCTGCCCGCTGCTGAAGGTGATGTAGACGGTGTGGGTGCCGGTCGTCGGCGTGATGTTGGCCGGGACGGTCGTCCAGCTCTGCCAGCCGCCGGTGTTGCCGACGGCGAAGTCGCCGATCGGGGTCGCCGTCGGGCTGTCGAGCCTGACCTGTACGAGGCCGCTCACGCCGGCCGCCGCGCCGGAGGCGACCCTGGCCTTGAACTGCCGCGCCGCCGTCGAGCCGAAGTTGACGCCGTCGTAGCGCAGCCAGTCGCCGTTGGAGATGTAGCCGACGTTCTGGCCGCCACCGCTGTCCTGGGTCGTCTCCACCTGCGTGCCGCTCTGGGCCTGGTAGTTCTCCGCCTGGATGGTGGAGCGGGCGTCCACGCCACCCGGCGGGGGCGAGCTCGGCGGCGGGCTGCTGGTCGCGCCGCTCTGCCACACGGCGACGTAGTCGACCACCATCGGCCGTCCGGACACGGTCGCGGAGGTGGGCGTGGAGAACCCGGCCACACCGTTGGGGAAGCCGCCGCCGATGGCGACGTTGAGCAGGATGAAGTATCCGGCGTGGGAGGTCATGTTCGACCACGTCGTGGCGTCGAGCTGGCTCTGGCTGATGCTGTGGAACTGCTGGCCGTCCACGTACCACCGGAGCTGGTTGGGGTTGACGCTGCGGTCCCACTCGAACCGGTAGGTGTGGAAGGCCGACTGGCAGGTCGAGCCGGGGCAGGCCCGGCTGTTGCCCAGGCCGTTGGTCTCGTTGCACGGCCCGTTGGGGTTCACGCCGCAGTGCAGGGTGGCCCAGACCGTGTTGAGCCCGTTCACGTTCTCCATGAAGTCGAACTCGCCGATCGAGGGCCAGTTCTGGTAGTTGCCCCGGTAGGGCGCGCCGAGCGCCCAGAAGGCCGGCCAGTAGCCGAGGGCGGCGTCGCCCGTGACGTTCGGCATCTGGATGCGGCCCTCGATGCGCAGGATCCGTCCGTCGGCCGGCTTGAAGTCGGCGCGGCGGGTCTCGATCCGCGCGGAGGTCCAGTTCTGGCCGCTGCCGATCGGGGTGATCCGCAGGTTGCCGCTGCCGTCCAGGCTCAGGTTGGAGGTGCTGGACGTGTAGTTCTGGATCTCGCCGGTGCCCCAGTTGCCCGGGCCTCCGGGGTAGGAGTGGCCGGTGTCGATGATCCAGTTGGTGGACGACGGGAGCGTACCGGCCGTGCCGTTGAAGTCGTCCGACCAGACGAGCGACCAGCCGGACGGCGTCCCGGGCACCGACGCGTCGGCGGGCCGTACGGCGAGGGCCATGACCGCGGCGGCCACGGCGAGCAGCGCCAGCACCGAGCGCCGCCATGGGGAGTGGAGCACACGCATGAGTACCTCTCTCCTCGGTCCGGTCGTCGCGGCGGGGGGATTGGGGGGTGGCGGGTGGCCTCACGGAGCGAAGACGGTGAACGTCTGGAAGGGCCGGACGGCGGCGTCCGGAGGGGGTCGTGAGGGCCCGCGCACCGCGACCGCGGACCGCTTGAGCGACACTGTCCCCTCTGAATCTCACTCCCGTCAAGAGGATCTGTGCAATCCAAGAGAGCGTTCTCTCGAAGACCCTAATGGTGGAAACATCGCTGCGAGAGCGCTCTCCAGTCCGTCGCGGTCCGGACCGGGACGGGGTCAGGAGCCCCGGCCCCAGCGGTGGACGCCGTAGCCCATCAGCAGCAGGCTCACTCCCCCGGCCACGGCGCGCCAGGTGTTCCAGGTGGTCCACCGGGCCGAGTAGTCCGACCAGATCCGGGCGGCGGCCTCGATCGGGTCGCCGTGTGCCGCCGCGGCGGCCAGGGCGTCGTTCATCGGCACGTTCACCGCGGCCGTGATCAGGATCACGCCCACGGCGTACACCGCGGCCGCCGCGAAGAACGGCCAGGCCGCGCCGGAGCGAGGGGTGGCCAGCAGCAGGGCGCCCGCCCCGGCGGCGGCGACCGGGGCGAGGACGAACGCCGCCAGGAACACCGGGTTCTGGATCTTGACGTTGATAGCGTTCATCGCGGCGATCGCCGAGGGGGCCGACGCCGCGTTGAGGCCCGGCATGACCCCGACCGAGAACCCGAAGAAGGTGCCCGCCATCCCGGCGGTCATGAGCATGGACACGGCTGCCGCGACGGCGGCCAGGAGGTACGTCATGACGCCCTCGCCGCGGCGCGGGCGCCGATGGTGACCAGGATCTGCGCTGTCGTCATCATGGCGATCAGTCAACCGGCGGAGGGCTCCGGGCGACATCGCCGAGACGCTCGACCGCATATCCGGCCGTCTACGATTCCGGGCATGGACGCGCTGGCCGACCTCCTCGACGGGCCCAGGGCGCGGGGGGCCTTCCTGCTGCGGGCGACGCTGAGCCCGCCCTGGTCGGTGCGGATCCAGGACGAGGCGCCACTGTGCCTGGTCGCGATGGTGCGCGACGAGGCGTGGATCACCGCGGACGAGGACCGGGCCGTACGGGTGGGGCCCGGGGACGTGGCGGTCGTACGCGGTCCCGCTCACTACACGGTCGCCGACGACCCGGCGACCGCCCCGCAGGTCGTGATCCACCCCGGGCAGGTCTGCACCACGCCGGACGGCCGCGGCCTGTCGGCGGAGATGGACCTGGGCACACGCAACTGGGGCAACGACCCGGACGGCTCGGCCGTGATGCTCATCGGCACCTACCAGATGCGCGGCGCGGTCACCCAGCGGCTGCTGGCGGCGCTGCCCACGCTGCTGGTGCTGCGCGGCGACTCCTGGGACGGCTCCCTCGTCACGCTGCTCGGCCGGGAGATCGGCAAGGACGAACCGGGCCAGGAGGTGGTGCTCGACCGCCTGCTGGACCTGCTGCTGATCGCCGTGCTGCGGACCTGGTTCTCCCGCCCCGACGCCCAGGCCCCGGGCTGGTATCGGGCGCACGGCGACCCGGTGGTGGGGCCGGCGCTGCGGATGTTGCACGCCGACCCGGCCCACCCGTGGACGGTCGCCGAGCTGGCGGGCCGGACAGGGGTCTCCCGCGCCGCACTGGCACAGCGGTTCGCGAAACTGGTCGGCGAGCCGCCGATGGCCTACCTGACCGGGCTCCGGCTGGCGCAGGCGGCCGACCTGCTGCGTGAGACGGACGCGACGCTGGAGACCGTGGCCCGGCGAGTCGGCTACGGCACCGCCTTCGCGCTGAGCTCGGCCTTCAAGCGGGAGCGCGGCGTGAGCCCGCAGCGGTATCGGGAGGGCCTGAACCCCTCGGCCGGCTGAAGCACGGTCACAACGACCGCCCGGCTACACGAACATGCAGGCACGGCACTCCCATGCTGCGCCGATAGCCGTGGGAGCGCTCTCACCAGCGATGACGGCATTTCGAGATAACGGGAATCGTTACAGATCAGCCACTTGACGGCCTCACTACCGACTCCCACTCTTGTGCGAGAGCGCTCTCTTCAAGATCGATTTCATATGCGGAACCCAAGGAGGGTTCATGGGCACTCCCCACGCGGGCCGCCGGATCGTCCGGTTCGTCGCCCCCATGCTCGCCGCCTCCCTGCTCACCCTCACGGCGTGCGGCGGGGGCGGATCCGACACCAAGACCGGCGGCGGCCAGTCCACGGAGAAGATCAAGCTCAGCGTCGGGCTCTTCGGCGACTTCGGCTTCAAGCCGCTCTACGAGGAGTTCAAGAAGACGCACCCCAACGTCGAGATCGAGGAGCGCCAGGCGGCGTACGCCGACCACCACACCAACCTCGCCGCGCACCTCGCCACCGGGGCGGGCGCCGCGGATGTCGAGGCGATCGAGGTGGGCTACATCAGCCAGTTCACCTCGCAGCCCGACAAGTTCTACGACCTGAAGCAGTACGGCCTCGACAAGCGCCAGGGCGAGTACCTCGACTGGAAGTGGCAGCAGGGCCTCGCCCCGAGCGGCGCCCTCATCGGTCTCGGCACCGACGTCGGCGGCCTGGCCATGTGCTACCGCACCGACCTGTTCGAGAAGGCCGGCCTGCCGAGCAAGCGCGACGAGGTGTCGGCCCTGTGGCCCACCTGGGAGCAGTACATCGAGACCGGCAGGAAGTTCGCCGCCAAGGCGCCCAAGGACGCCAAGTTCTTCGACAGCCCCGGCGAGATCTTCCGGGCCATCATCGCCCAGGCCCCGGTGGGCGTGTACGACGCGCAGGACAACATCGTCGTCGCCACCAACCCCGACGTGAAGAAGGCGTGGGACCTGTCGGTCCAGATGATCGACGCCGGCCTGTCCGCCAAGATCGGCGCGTTCACGCCCGAGTGGAACACCGGCTTCGCCAAGGGCTCGTTCGCGACCGTGATCTGCCCCGCGTGGATGACCGCCTACATCCAGGACCAGGCCAAGAACGCGGCCGGCAAGTGGGACATCGCCACCGTCCCCGGCGGCGCGGGCAACTCCGGCGGCTCGCACCTCACCGTGCCCAAGCAGAGCAAGCACCCGAAGGAGGCCGCCGAGCTGATCGACTTCCTGACCTCGGCGCAGACCCAGGCAGCGGTGTTCAAGGCGATCGGCAACTTCCCGTCGATCCCCTCGCTGTACGACCAGCCGGACATCCAGAACTTCACGAAGGACTTCTTCAACGACGCCCCCGTCGGCAAGATCTACTCCGACGCCGCGAAGAACCTCAAGCCGCAGCACCTCGGCCCCCGCGAGGGCGACGTGCGCACGGCCATCGGCAACGGCATCGGCCGGGTCGAGCAGGGCAAGCAGTCGCCCGACGAGGCGTGGGCCCAGGTCCTCAAGGACGTGGAAGGCATCAAGTAGTCCGTCGCAGGCAGGGCCCCCCGGACGATCCGCGCGATCCGCTGCGGGGCCCTGCCCAGAGGAGGATCTCCCATGGCATCACCCCCGGGCGGGTCCCTGCGGACCGTGGCGCCCTCCCCCGGCGGCCCCCCGTCCGCGCAGTCATCCCTTGACGGCCCTGCGGGCCTGGGCCCGCCGGCGCGCACGCGAGCGGCGTCGGGCTGGCGCTCCCGCCTGCACCGGCTGGACCGGCAGGCCTCGCCGTACGCGTACGTCGCGCCGTTCTTCCTGCTCTTCGCGGCCTTCGGCGTCTTCCCGCTCATCTATACGGCCTGGGTGTCGCTGCACGACTGGAACCTGCTGAGCAGCGACAACCCGTTCATCGGCCTGGACAACTACAAGGCGCTGTTCGCCGACGGCTACTTCTGGAACGCGGCGTTCAACACGCTGTCGATCGGCGTCCTGTCCGCGGTGCCGCAGTTGCTGCTCGCGCTCGTGCTGGCACACCTGCTGAACCGGCCGCTGCGGGCACAGACGCTGTTCCGCATCACGCTCCTGCTGCCCAACGTGACCAGCGTCGTGGCCGTGGTGGTCATCTTCAGCCAGCTCTTCGGGCGCGACTTCGGGCTGATCAACCTGGTGCTCGAATGGCTCGGGTTCGGCCGGATCAACTGGCAGGCGGGCGTGGCCACCTCGCACGTCGCCATCGCCGTGATGATCGTGTGGCGGTGGACCGGCTACAACGCGCTCATCTACCTCGCCGCCATGCAGGCCGTGCCG
Source organism: Microbispora sp. GKU 823 (assembly GCF_002027145.1). Classification (NCBI taxonomy): domain Bacteria; kingdom Bacillati; phylum Actinomycetota; class Actinomycetes; order Streptosporangiales; family Streptosporangiaceae; genus Microbispora; species Microbispora sp. GKU 823. Next base: position 99,122 of record NZ_MWJN01000016.1, read on the forward strand.
AAGGAGATCTACGAGGCGGCGACCCTCGACGGCGCGTCCAGCCTCAAGCAGCTGTGGGGCATCACGCTCCCGATGATCCGGCCGACCGTCATCTTCACCGTCATCGTCACCACGATCGGGTCGATGCAGATCATCGCCGAGCCGCTGCTGTTCGGCGCGCAGGTCAGCAACGGCGCGGCGGCCACGGGCGGCACCGACCGCCAGTTCCAGACCCTGGCCCTCTACCTGTACGAGAAGGGCTTCCGCAGCTTCGAGTTCGGCTACGCCTCGGCGGCGGCGTGGATGATGTTCCTGCTCGTGGTCGTGGTCGTGGCGTTCAACTATCTCGTCGTACGGCGCATGCGGGGAGGCCTCGATGCTTAGAGCGCTGCGCGGGCATCCGCTCACCTATCTCACCCTGGTGGCGGTGGCGTTCTTCTCGGCGTTCCCGGTCTACTGGAGTGTGATCGTCGCCTCGCACGACAACGCGGCGCTGGCCGAGGTGCCGCCGCCGCTGCTGCCCGGCGGCAACTTCTTCGCCAACGTGCAGCGGGTCTTCGACACCGCGCCGTTCGCGCTGGCGCTGCTCAACTCGTTCGTCGTGGCCGGGACGATCACGGTGTCGGTGATGTTCTTCTCCACCCTGGCCGGCTTCGCGTTCGCCAAGCTGCGCTTCCGCGGGCGCAACGTGCTCCTGCTGATGACCGTCGTGACGATGATGGTCCCGACGCAGCTCGGCATCATCCCGCTCTACATGCTGATGATCAAGCTGGAGTGGACCGGCACGATGTACGCCGTGATCGTCCCGGCGCTGGTCAACGCGTTCGGCGTGTTCTTCATGACGCAGTACCTGAGCCGCGCGCTGCCGACCGAGCTGCTGGAGGCGGGCCGGATCGACGGGTGCAGCACGGCCCGGCTGTTCTGGCACGTCGTGCTCCCGGCCGCGCGGCCCGCGGCGGCGGTGCTCGGCATGCTCACGTTCATGACGGCCTGGAACGACTACTTCTGGCCATTGGTGGTCCTCACCCCGGACAATCCCACTGTGCAGGTCGCGCTGTCGCAGCTCGCCAGCGGCTACGTGCGGGACTTCACGCTCGGCCTCACGGGCACGGCGGTGGCGACCCTGCCGCTGGTGCTCATCTTCGTCCTGCTCGGCAAACAGATCATCGGAGGCATCATGCAGGGAGCTGTTAAGGGATGACGGCGACGACCATGGCATCTCGGGGGACCGGATCGTCGAAGATGGTCTTCCCTGACGGCTTCGTCTGGGGCGCCGCCACGGCGGCCTACCAGATCGAGGGCGCCGCCGCCGAGGACGGCAGGGGCCCCTCGATCTGGGACACCTTCTCCAGCGTCCCGGGCAACGTGGCCGACGGCCACACCGGTGACGTCGCCTGCGACCACTACCACCGCTACGCCGAGGACGTACGGCTCATGGCCGGCCTGGGTCTGGCGGCCTACCGGTTCTCCGTGGCCTGGCCGCGGATCCTGCCCACCGGGGCGGGGCAGGTGAACGCCGCCGGCCTCGGCTTCTACGACCGGCTGGTGGACGAGTTGCTCGCCCACGGCATCACGCCCTACCCCACGCTGTACCACTGGGACCTGCCGCAGGCGCTGGAGGACGCCGGCGGCTGGGCCGTACGGGACACCGCCGCGCGCTTCGCCGACTTCGCCGCCGTCGTGCACGAGCGGCTCGGCGACCGCGTCCGCACCTGGACGACGCTGAACGAGCCGTGGGTGGCCGCCTTCCTCGGCTACTGCTCCGGGGTCCACGCCCCGGGCAGGCGCGACCCGGCCGCCGCGTTCCGCGCCGCCCACCATCTGCTGCTCGGCCACGGGCTGGCGGCGCAGGCGCTGCGCGCGGCCGGGGCCGCCGAGGTCGCGCTCACCCTCAACCTCGCGCCGGTCATCCAGACGGACGACGGCCACCAGGAGGCCGCGCGCGTGGACGCGCTGATGAACCGGCAGTTCCTCGACCCGGCGCTGCGGGGCCGCTACCCGGAGGACGTACTGGAGATCGCCGCCCGCCACGGCGGCCTGGACCACGTCAGGGACGGCGACCTGGCCGTCATCCACCAGCCGATCGACCTGCTCGGCATCAACTACTACAACCCGTCCTTCGTGTCGGCCGCGCCCGGTGAGCCGGCCAACCTCGCCTTCCCCGGCACCGAGGGCATCCGGTTCGAGCCGCCGACCGGCCCGACGACCGCGATGGACTGGCCCATCGAGCCGTCCGGCCTGGAGACCCTGCTCGTACGGCTGTCGCGCGACTATCCCGAGGTCGGGCTGCTCGTCACGGAGAACGGCGCGGCCTTCGACGACCACCTCACCGGTGACGAGGTACACGACAAGGACCGCATCGCCTACCTCGACGGCCACCTGCGGGCGGCGCACGCCGCGATCTCCGCCGGTGCGGACCTGAGGGGTTATCTCGTATGGTCGCTCCTGGACAACTTCGAGTGGGCTTTCGGCTACCACAAGAGGTTCGGCATCGTGTACGTCGACTTCGAAACCCAGCGACGCGTTCCCAAGGACAGCGCGCTGTGGTATCGAGACGTCATCAAACGCAATGGGTTTATGGGGGAATGAATGAAACGACCCACTCTGGAGGCGGTGGCGGCGCGGGCAGGGGTCTCCCGCGCCACCGTCTCCCGGGTCGTCAACGGGCAGATGACGGTGACACCGCAGATCAGGGATGCCGTGATGCGCGCCGTGGACGAGCTGGGATACGTCCCCAACTCGGCGGCGCGCAGTCTCGTCACCCAGCGGACCGACTCGATCGCGCTGGTCGTGTCGGAGCCGCCGACCAGGGTCTTCTCCGAGGACCCGATGTTCTCCACGGTCATCCGCTCGGCCAGCCTGGAGCTCGAGGCCGCCGACAAGCAGGTCGTGCTCATGCTCGGCGGCTCGGCCCAGAGCCACGCGAGGATCGAGCGCTACATCGCCAGCGGCCACGTCGACGGGGTCATGCTGATCTCGATGCACGGCGCCGACCCGCTGCCCTCCGCCATCGCGCGGATGGGCGTCCCCGTCGTCTCGTACGGCAGGCCGGCCGTGCCGGTGCCCCTGCCGTACGTGGACAACGACAACGTGGGCGGCGCGGTGAAGGCGGTGCGCCACCTGCTGGACAGCGGGCGGCGGCGCATCGCCACGATCGCCGGGCCGCAGGACATGATCGGCGGCCAGGACCGGCTCAAGGGCTACCGCGACGCGCTGCGCGAGTCCGACCGGCGGTCGATCGTCGCCGTCGGGGACTTCACCCGCGAGTCCGGCGCCGTCGCCATGCGCCACCTGCTGCAGGACGACCCGGACCTGGACGCCGTCTTCGTCGCCAACGACCTCATGGCCATCGGGGCGCTGCAGACCCTGCGCCAGGCGGGCCGCCGGGTGCCGGACGACGTGGCGGTCGTCGGGTTCGACGACATCGAGGCGGCCCGCTACACCGAGCCCCCGCTGACCACGATCAGGCACCCGATCATCGAGCAGGCCGCCGCGATGGTCCGGCTGCTGCTGGGCCTGTTCAAGGACGGCCCGGCCGACCCGGTGATCCTCCCCACCGAGCTCGTCGTCCGGGGCTCCGCCTGAACGGCCGGGGCGATCAGGACGCCGTGGTCAGCGACTCGACCGGCAGACCGGCCTCGACCCAGTCCTGAATGCCCTCCCGATACTTGCGCACGTCGGTGTATCCGAGCGCGGTCAGCCGGTTGGCCACGGCCTGGCTGTTGGGGCAGGAGGGGTTCGAGCAGTAGGTGACGATCGCGGCGTTCTTGTCCGGCAGCAGTTCGGCGGCCCGATCGGCGACCTCGGCCTCCGTCAGCGGGATCGCTCCCGGAAGGTGCTGCTGCGCGTAGTAGTCGCCGCCCAGCGCGTCGACGACGGTGACGGTCCCGGCGTCGATGGCGGCCTTGAGCTCGTCCCTGCTGATGAGAGCGGTCATTGCGTCCTCCAAGTAACTGGACTACAGTCCGGTTGTGTGAACAGCTCGAAAACTACCGGACCGCAGTCCGGTTCGTCAAGGGATCTCGTCTCCCTGCTGGGAGACCCACCTCGTGAACGCGCGGACGCGGCCCGTAACCGGCGGCGGGTGCTGGAGGCGGCGGCGAAGCTGTTCCGGGAGCACGGCGTCGAAGCCGTTTCGATGGACGCGGTGGCGGCGGAGGCCGGGGTGGGCAAGGGCACGCTCTTCCGCCGGTTCGGGGACAAGTCGGGTCTCGTGGCGGCCCTGCTCGACGACAAGGAACGGGAACTGCAGGAGCGGATCCTGTCCGGGCCGCCGCCGCTGGGGCCCGGCGCCTCACCCGGCGATCGGGTGCGGGCGTTCGTCGAGGCCTACGCCGGCTACCTCTTCGAACACCTCGATCTGCTGCGCGTCTCCGAGACCGCCAGCACCGGCGCCCGGTATCGGATCGGCTCCTACCGTTTCTGGCACCGCCACCTGGCGATCCTGCTGGCCGAGGCGCGCCCCGGCGCGGACGCCGACTATCTCGCGCACGCGCTGCTCGCCCCGCTGGCCGCCGAGCACGTCACCGCCGTGCTGCGCGAGTGCGACACCGCGCGGGTCGCCGCAGGTCTGGCCGTCCTCACGGACGCCCTGGTCCAGCCGGAACAGACCCACCGGCCGTGACACCCGGCGCACCGGCCGCCGCTCACAGCCGCGGCCAGGCGAGAGCCGTACGGCCGTGCAGGAGATCGGCGACGAACCCGGCCGACACGACGCCGCAAGACCCCACAGCGACAAGCAGAAAGCACCCAGCGGCGGACTGCTCGGAGTTGACCCGCGCGGCGAGACGCCTATGGCACCCTTGCTCACACAAAGCTGTGCCCCGGCTGCATACCGTAGCAGAGGCAACACCGGGGCTTATGTCACTCACAGTAGCACAGGGAGCACGCGCACGAAATGGAAGAGACCGAGGCCGCACGGCTGCGGGAGGTGCTGTCGGTCGCTCGTATCGCCGAGTACGAGGCACGGTGCGACGGACAGACCATGGCTGCGCTGCGCCTGCACTGCTGGAACACGGAGATCTGCGCGGCATTTTACGGCCCACTGCAGTACCTGGAGGTCGCGCTGCGCAGCGTCCTCAGCCGTGAATTGGTGAGGCTGTTCCAGCGGGCCGACTGGTGGGAGGATGCCGACCTGCACTTCGGTGCCCAGCGCAAGATCAGCGAGGCCCGTGATCAACTGCGCAGGCAAGGCCGTACGGCCACCCCCGACCAGATTGAGAACGAACTGCCCTTCGGCTTCTGGGCCTCCCTGCTCGGCCCCGGCAACAATTACGACCAACGCCTGTGGCGTACGGCCCTGCACCGGGCATTCCCGGGGTACCGAGGCGGGCGCAGGGAACTGCACCGCAATCTCGACCACCTACGCGTGCTGCGCAACAAAATCGCTCATCACTGCCCGATCTACCACCGCCATCTGCAGGCCGATCACCACACCATCCTGCAGTGCCTCGGCTACATTGACGCCGGCCTCGCCGGCTGGGTCGACCGCTACAGCCGCGTACCCGGCGTTCTCGCCTGCCGACCATAACTCTCCGGTACGTATCGTCGGCACCGAGAAGATGCCGGTGGCGTCAGGGCCGGCGGACGGGTGTCGGCCCGTCGAGAACCTCGATTCCGGCTTCAGACGAGCGCCTCGGTGATGCGGCCGAGCGCCTCGAAGGGCGCCAGGCCGTACGCGTAGAAGTCGGCGGCCCCGGCCCCCGCCGTACGGGCCGCGCGGACCTTGGCGGCCAGCCGCTCGGCGGAGTCGGTGTCCGGGGCGCCCGGGCGCAGCACGACCCTCAGCTCGGGGTTCTTGCCCACCGAACGCCGGTAGGCCGCGACGTCGTCGGCCACCCGGGCGGGGTCCCTGGCGTATCCGAGGACCGCGAACGACGGGACCAGGTCGCCGAGCGCCACCAGGTCGATCCCGAGCTGCCAGGAGTCGTGCGCGGCCAGCCCGGCCGAGGGCAGCCCGTGGGCGTAGCCCTTGGCCGCGCCCGTCGCGTCCATGAACGTCAGCCGCGCGCCTTCCGCCGTCACCGCCGCCGCGACCTCCCCCACCAGCGACGTGACGCTCTCGGAGCGGGCCCGCGCGTACGCCACCGCCTCGGGACCGGCGTAGGCCGTCAGCGCCGCCCGCGTGACCTCACCCTCGGCGGGGGGATCGCCGTCGAGCACGCCCCCGACGATCCTGGCGCACTCCTGCCTGGCCACCTCGGCGTTCACCCCGAGGTCGGCGGCCCGGCGCATGCAGTGGGCACAGAAGCACAGGCCGAACAGGAAGGCGTCCATGGGGCCGAGCGCCACCTGGCACCGCTCGTACGCGAAGGCCCCGAAGTGCAGCGATTCGGCCACGACCGTGTCCACTCCCTGCCGGGCGACGGCCCGGGCCAGGGCCACCGCGTACGCCCGTACGTCGGGGTGCGAGGGGCACAGGTCGGCCGGGGAGCCGTGGTCGCCGAAGCAGTTCTCCACCGTCACGTCGGGGTGGGCCAGGCCGAGGGTGGCGTTGTGCAGGAAGACCGTCCAGCCGTGCAGCCGCATCCCCCGGTCGGCGCAGGCCCGGCGGAACTCGTCGAGCGGCCGGTCCTCCGCCCCGGGCTGCACGGGCGGGGTCAGGCGCAGCCCGCCGAACAGGTCGTCCGGCGGGGGGAAGTGGACGCCGTCACGGCGCAGCGTCAGCCGCGACGCCCCGTGCGGGGTCACGTCCCTGGCCTGGCGATAGGCCGCGGCCACCGCGACGCCTCGCACGCCGTACGCCGAGGCCCGGTCGAGCAGCCCTCGCACGCCCTCGGCGCGCAGGTCCTCGACGAAGACGTACAGGGCGCTGTCCATCGTCAGCGGCCCGCGTACGCCACGAAGTCGATCTCGACGAGGATGTCCATGAGATCGGAGCCCACGGTGGTGCGCACCGGGTAGGGCCGGGTGAAGTAGGACTGGTAGACCTCGTTGAACGCGGCGAAGTCCTCCTTCAGGTTCTGCAGGTGGACCGTCGCCTTCACCACGTCGTCGAACGTCAGGCCGTGGGCCTCCAGCACCGCCCCGAGGTTGCGCATCGTCCGATGCGTCTGGGCGGCCACGTCGTCGCCCACGACCTCGCCGGTCTCGGGGTCGAGCGGCCCCATTCCCGAGGTGTAGAGGAAGTCGCCCACCACGAGCCCCTGCGAGTAGGCGCCGATCGGCGCGGCCCCGGCGGTCGTACGGATCTCCTGCTTGCCAGCCATTGTCACCGCTCCATCAGAAACACGTATTGATCAAATCAACCACGATGTCGTCGTCGTCCACCACGGGGATGACGCGCCATTTGTCGAAGGCCGTACACGGATGGGACAGCCCGAACGCCACCAGGTCTCCCGGGCGCAGCCCGGCGTCGCCGCTGAGATAGGCGTGCTGGTCCTGCACCTTGACGACCGTCACCCCGGCCAGCGGCTCGGCCGGGCCCCGGCCGCCGCGCCGTACGGCCCTGGGGAACGGCAGGTGGATGTCGTACGGGACGTCCCGCTTGCCCATGCCGGCCAGCACGAGACCGGGCTCGGGCACGGACAGGACCTGGGCCCAGACCTCCAGCGCCGGGCGCAGCTCGCCCTCCAGCCGGTTGTACGGCGTGTGCTCCCGGTAGTAGCCGTCGTCGTGGGCGATGTAGGCGCCGCTGCGCAGCACCACGGTCGCGCCCAGCTCCCCGGTCAGCGGCGCGAGCTCCTCGGCCACCAGGTCGAACCACGAGCTGCCCCCGGCGGAGACCACCATGGAGCCGGCCACCTCCGGCGCGAGCGTCCGCGCCGCGCGGGCCAGGTCGCGCAGGAACCCGCGCACCTCGGCGGCCTCGTGGTGGGTCCCCTCGTATCCGGCGACCCCGGCCAGCTCGGTCCCCCTGGCCTCCCGCACCGCGCGGGCCACCGCCAGCAGCTCGTCCTGGCCGCGGCAGCCGGACCGGCCGCCCGGGTGGCCCAGCTCGACCAGCACGCGGAACGGCACGTCGCCGGCCATCTCGTCGAGCACGCGCACGCCCTCGACGGAGTCGGCGTAGCAGAGGAAGTCGAAGCGCCCGATCTCGCCGGCCAGCCAGCGCAGCGCGCCGCGGTCGAAGATCTCGTTGGCCAGCAGCACGCGGGGGACGCCGAAGGAGCGGTGGACGAGCACCTGGCCCGGCGTGGCGGCGGTGACCCCCCAGGCCCCGGCGTCGAGCTGGGCCCGCACGAGCTGCGGCGACATCGTGGTCTTGGCGTGCGGCGCGAAGGCCAGCCCGTGCCGGTCCGCGAAGCGGGCCAGCGTCGCGATGTTGTGGTCGAGGGCCGAGCGCCGCGCCGTCATCACCGGCCAGGTGAACGTGCCGTCGAACAGGGAGTGCCGGGCCTCGGCGAACTCACGGCCGCCGATCGGCTCGCCCGGCCACAGGAAACCCCGGGTACGCGCGTCGACGACGATCTCGGGGAGCCCTCGCGACAGGGGCTCTGTGCCGTCCTTTCGGGGGCCGTCCGCGAAACCCACGCCGCCCCCTCGCTGTCCCGGTTCAGACCACCTTGTGGATCGTACTGGACCACCACGGCGGGGGTAGACTCGCGACCTCGCACCGCGGTGATCACGAATGGAATCGGGATGAGCGGCGACGTACGACTCGAACGGGCCCGCCTTCCGGCGGTCGCATGAGCTCGCGGCGAGGGCCGGCGACAGGCTGACGATGTCCTACGCGCTCAGGCACCTGGGCATCGCGGAGCACAGGGCCGGACGGCTGGAGACGGCCCGGGAACGGCTGGAGGAGTCGGTGCGGCTGCGCCGGCAGCTCGGCTTCCATCCGGGTGTCGCCGCCAACCTGGTCGGGCTGGCCTACATCGCCGCCGCCGAGGACCGCAGGGACGACGCCCTGCGGCTGCTCGACGAGGCGGCCGCCCTCGCCGAGGAGAGCGGCGCTCTGGGCATCGCGCGGCACGTGGAACAGGCGCGTACGGCCCTGTGACCCCGGCCGGGTCGAATCGACGCCTCCGCCGATTCCGCGAATCGCCCTTCATTCGATGACACGTTCGAGATAGGGTTGGCCGCCTCACCCGCGTCGAAGAGGAGCGACTCCATGCCCGAGCCCAGGACGCACACCCTTGAGGTGCCCGGCTGCGTTCTCCACTACGACGTGCGCGAGGCCGAGGGAGCCACCGAGCCGATCCTGCTGCTGATCGGATCGCCGATGGGCGCCGCCGGGTTCGCCGCCCTGGCCAGGCACTTCCAGGACCGCACGGTGGTGACCTACGACCCGCGCGGGAGCGACCGGAGCACGCGGACCGACGGCGCCGCCGAGTCGACGCCCGATCTGCACGCCGACGACCTGCACCGCCTGATCGACGCGCTCGGAGGCGGGCCGGTGGACATCTTCGCCAGCAGCGGAGGCGCGGTCAACGGGCTCGCGCTCGTGGCCCGGCATCCGGAACAGGTGCGCACGCTCGTGGCGCACGAGCCGCCGGCCACCCAGGTGCTGCCGGACCGGGAGCAGGCGCTGGCCGCCGTGGCCGACATCCGGCGGACGTACGATCGGCAGGGTTTCGGCCCGGCGATGGTGAAGTTCATCGTGGTCGTCGGTCACCAGGGCGAGATCCCGGCGGACTTCGCCGATCAGCCCATGCCGAGCCCGGCCGAGTTCGGGCTGCCGGCGGAGGACGACGGTTCGCGTGGCGACGTGATGTTCGAGCAGAACCTCATGACCTGCACGCACTACGAGCCCGACTTCGACGCGCTCCGCGCGGCCCCGACCCGCGTCGTCGTCGGCGTCGGAGTCGAGTCGGAGGGCCAGATGGCCCGCCGCGCGGGCGAGGCGGTCGCCGAGCGGCTCGGCACCAAACCCGTGATCTTCCCCAGCAACCACGGTGGGTTCCTCGACGACACGTTCGGCACGCCGGGCGACCCGGACAACTTCGCCGTCACGCTGCGCCAGGTCCTGGCCGGATAGTTCCGGCCGGCGCACTCCGAGTGCGGGCCAGGAAGGCGACTGCGAGCACCAGCAGGAGCGCGCAGGCCCAGGCGAACCAGTCGCCGAACCTTGTGTAGGGCGTGTCGGCCGAGCGGGTGGGCAGCGTGGTGAGGGCGGACGCGAACGGCGCGTCCGCGCTGTGCGCCTCGGTCCGGATCCGGCCGTTGGCGTCGCTCACGACCAGGTCGCCGTTCCGCGCCGCGCGCGCCACGGTGAGCCCGGTCTCGACGCCCCGGGTGACCGCCATCCTCCCGTGCAGCCAGCGGTCCCGGTCGAAGTCCCAGGCGGGCACGAAGATCGTCGTGGCGCCGCTCCTGCGGTAGTCGCGCACCAGACCGGGCAGATCCAGGTCGAAACAGATCGCGATCCCCCAGCGGGAGCCCGAACCGGGCACGAAGGCCATACGGTCCCCGGGTTGGAAATCGCTTTCCAGTCCGGGGATGAGGTGGTGCTTGAAGTACTCGACCGGCCGGCTCCCGTCGGCGGGGAAGTCGATGGCAGCGTTGCGGAGGCTGCCGGACCGCTTGAGGACCAGCCCGGCGATGATGTCGACGTGGTGGTCGGCGGCGAGCCGCGCCAGCGGCTCCGCCAGGGCGGGCAGCGTCGCGTCGTCGGCGATGAAGACCTTCTCCGGCATGACCACGACCCGCGCGCCGCGTGCGGCGAGGCCCGGGATCCGCGCCGTGTACCGCCCGAGGAGGTCACGTCCCTCCGCCGAGGCGACCGGGACCCAGCCGTCCCGGTCGGCGACGAGCAGCGCCACCTTCTCCGAGCCCGAGCCCTCACCGTACGGCGCGCGCAGCCGCCAGGCGCCGTACCCCACCGCCAGGGCCAGGACGATCGCGGTGGTGACCGCCACCCGCAGCCGCCCGGCCGCCCCCGGTGCTGCGGGGGACGGTGCGAGGAGCGCGGCGGCGGCCGCGGGAACCACGAGGATCAGGAAGGTGATTCCCCACGGTCCGGTGACCGAGGCGGTCTGCAGGACCGGAAGGACGCCGGCCTGGGTGTAGGCCAGGCTCCACCATGCCCCGTTCGGTGACAGCACCGAGGTCGCGTACTCCACGGCGACCCAGGCCGCCGGCACGACGACGACCGCCGTCAGCGGACGTCCCCTCAGCATCAGCGCCCGTGACAACAGGGCGACCAGCCCGAACAGCAGGGCCGACCCGACGAGCATCGACACGACCATCGGCGGCGGGATCCGCACCGTGTCGAGGAAGTAGCCCCACATCGCCGTCTCACCGCCGAGCCACGCGGCCGACGCCGCGAGGAACGCGGCGCGGGCGCCGACATGGTGAGCCAGGACGAGCACCGGCAGCGGTGCGACCCAGGTGAGCCAGGGCACCGGCGTGAGCCCGGTGCCAAGGGTGAACAGCGTCGCGGACAGCACCGTGGCGACGAGCACCACGGCCAGACGCCGAATCGGTGAATTCATCGTGCAGCCTCCTTCTCCAGCCGCCCCGACCCTCCAGGCTCCGGCCCGGACGCACATCACCGGCGGGAACGATCCGGGTGCCGGTCGCAGGGACCGGGACCGCTCGGAGAGTCGGGGCAGCCGGTTTCACTCGAAGGAGTGAGACGGCCATCGGCCGGGCGGTGGAGGCGACGGCGGGTGCCGCGCGAATAGTCTTGCCGGGTTCCCTCCGACAACCCCCGGAGCCGGTCATGCGGGCGAGCATCCTCAGTGCGTCAAGGGCCGACGTCGCGATCGCCGCCGTCGTCACCGTGATGACGGTGACGCCCGTCCTCGTCCCGTACCGGCAGCCGTGGTGGGCCGTGACGCTCGCCGTCCTGATGTCGGTGCCCGTGCTGTGGCGGCGCCGCGCCGTTCTCCCCGTCGGGGCGGTCGTGGGCTGCGCCACGACGATCCTGGCGATCGCGGCGAAGTCGCTGCCGCACTCCGCGACTCTGCTGCTGCTGCCCTACGGCGTGCTCGTGTTCACCTACACGTTCGCGGCGGCGGATCTCTCCCGGGCGTGGCGCGCTGCGGGCATCGCGGGTCTCGCCGCCGGCGTGGCCGTGTCGCTCGTCGTCCCGCACGAGGATCTGGAGACCTACCGTTACCTCCTCACCGCGATCGTCGCCGCGTACGCCCTGGGCGTGGGCGCACGGGCCCGGCGGTCCGGCCGGGAGGCCGAACGGGAGCGCGAAGCCCGCATCCGCGAGGAACGCGCCGCCGCGGTCGCCCGCGAACGCACCCGGATCGCCCGCGACATGCACGACATCGTGACCCACTCGGTCGGCCTCATGGTGATCCAGGCGGAGACCGGCCCGCTGGTGGCGCGCGATCACCCGGAGAAGGCCGAGGCGGTCTTCGAGGCGATCGCCGAGGCCGGACGGGACGCGATCGGCCAGCTCCGCCTGATCCTCGGCGCGCTGCGCGGAAGCGAGGCACCCGGTGGTCCGGCTCCGGCCCGGGGGCCGCAGCCCGGGCTCGACGCCCTGCCCGGTCTGCTGGACAACGCCCGCCGGGCCGGCCTGGACGTCTCCGCCGACGTGCGTGGCGAGCCACGGCGCCTTCCCTCCGACGTGGACATCGCCGCGTACCGGATCATCCAGGAGGCGCTGACCAACACGATCCGGCATGCTGGAGCGAGCACCGTCCGCGTAGGGCTCCACTGGTCCGGTGACACCCTGGACGTCGAGGTCGCCGACGACGGCCGGGGCGGACGGGAGCTACGGGAAGGACACGGCATGATCGGGATGCGGGAGCGGGTCACGGCCTGCGGCGGCCGGCTTGCCGTCCGGCCGGGGAACCCGGGTCTGACCGTCACCGCGACCCTGCCGATCGGCTGACGGCATGCTGCGCGTACTCGTCGCCGACGACCAGGACCTGTTCCGCGGTGGCTTCGCGATGATCCTCAACGCCCACGACGACATCACCGTGGTCGGCGAGGCGGCCGACGGCGCCGAGGCCGTTGCCAAGGCGGTCGAACTGGCGCCGGACGTGGTGCTCATGGACATCCGGATGCCCGGCGTGGACGGCGTCGAGGCCACCGCGCGGGTGTGCCGCAGGACCGACGCGAAGGTGCTGGTCCTGACGATGTACGACGTCGACGAGTACGTCTACGACGCCCTGCGCGCCGGGGCCAGCGGCTTCCTGCTCAAGGACGTACGGCGGGACGACCTCGTACGCGCCGTCCGCCTGGTCGCCGAGGGGGAGTCGCTGCTGGCCCCTGCGATCACCCGGCGCCTGATCGCCGAGTTCGTCGGGCGTGGACGTGCCCGGCCCCGGCTGCGGCAGCGACTCGGTGAGCTGACCGACCGGGAGATGGACACGCTGCGGCTGCTCGCACGCGGCCGGTCCAACGCCGAGATCGCCGCTGATCTGGTGGTCACCGAGCACACGGTCAAGAGTCACGTGAGCAACCTGCTGACGAAACTGGACCTGCGCGACCGCGCGCAGGCCGTCGTCTTCGCGTACGAGTCCGGCCTGGTCGTCGCCGGAGACCAGGAGATGTCCCGCACCGATCGGCGATGACGACGCGGCGCCCACCCAGCCCCGATTGCCTTCAGGAGGGGCGGAGCGCGCGGCCGGGGGTGGCGCCGGTGAGCTCGCCGCCGCGCAACACCGGCACGCCGCCGACGAGCACGTCGTCCACGCCCACGGCGAGCGACCGGGGGTCCTCGTAGGTCGCGGTGTCTGCCACCGTGGCCGGGTCGACGACGACCAGGTCCGCGGCCTGACCAGGCCGTACGAGACCGCGGTCGGGCAGCCGGAAGCGGCGCGCCGGGTGTGAGGCCAGGTGCACGGCGGCCTGCTCCCAGGTGAGGTCGCCGAGTTCGCGCACGTGCCGGCCGAGGTAGCGGGCGAACGCGCCGAAGCCGCGCGGGTGCGGATGGCCGCCCACGTAGATGCCGTCGGAGCCGCCGGTGTGGCCGGGGTCGCGCATGACCGCGCGCACCGACTCCTCCCCCGCCGGGCCCTCGTCGGGGCGGGCCTGCACGCAGCCCGCCTGGAGCCGGGTCTTCACCAGCAGCACCCGGCAGAACTCGGCGGCCGTGGCGCCGTACTCGGCCGCGGCGGCGGGCAGGGTCATCCCCTCGGCCCACTCGAACCCTGGGGCGTGCGAGAGCGTGATGCGCGGCCACAGGTCGTCGCGTCCCGCCCACTCCTCGGCGAGGCGGTCACGCTCGGAGGACAGCATCGCCACGGCGCGGTCGGGGTCGGCGGCGGGCACCCACGGCGGCAGCGTCACCATCGCCAGGATCGTGCTGGACCGCAGGTAGGGATAGGTGTCGAAGGTCAGGTCGACGTCCCGCCGCCGGGCGTCCTCGACCAGCGGCAGCAGGGTGGAGGCCGGGCCGTGGAGGTGCGAGACGTGCACGGCCGCGCCGGACCGCCGGGCGATCTCCACGACCTCCGCCATCCCCACCGACGCGGACGCGCCGTACGCGCGCATGTGGGTCACGTACGGCAGGCCGTTCAGCGGCCGGCACAGGGCGGCGAGTTCGGCGGCGTCGGCGTACCGGCCGGGGGCGTACTCCAGCCCCGACGACAGTCCGGCCGCCCCTTCGGCCAGGCCCGTCTCGACCCTGCGGAGCATGGCCCGCGTCTCGTCCTCGTCCGCGGCCCGTTCCGCCGGGCCCATCACGTCGAACCGGATCGTCGCGTGCGGGAGCAGGTAGACGGTGTTGAGCGCGGTCCCGCCGTCGTATCCGGCGAGCAGTTCGGCGACGCTGACCGGCCCGTCCACGTGCGGGTGCGGGCCGTTGACCGCCGCGAAGTAGCGGCTCGCGTACGCGAAGGCGGCCGGGGACGTGGCCGGCGCGAACGACAGCCCGTCCTGTCCCAGCACGAACGTGGTGACCCCCTGCCGCAGCGCGGCGTGCTGCACGAGAGGGTCGAACACGGCCGCGTCGCCGTGGGCGTGGCAGTCGATCAGGCCCGGCAGCACGAGCTTGCCCGCCGCGTCGATCCGCACGTCCGCCTCGGCGGCGTCGAGGCGGCCCACCGCCTCGACCCCGCAGGTCCTTGTCGCACGTCAGAGTCCGTGTTGCGGCCCTTTATGTGGCTCCGTGCCTCAGGGGGGAGGGTGCTCAGGTGAGGGAGAGCTCCGACCAGCGCGGGCCCACGCCCGTCGACCCGTACGCGGCGC